>ONEU01000198.1 GCA_900316925.1 uncultured Eubacteriales bacterium | reverse complement strand
GCTTGCGGTTCACTACACTTGGCGGTAACTACCCATGACGGGACTTTCACCCGTTAGATTAGTGTCATGCCCGACACACATGAAAAAAGCGTTGAACAGTTTTCCTCTGTTCAACGCTTTCTGTTCTTATTCCGGATCAGATCAGTCCGGCTTTTGCCAGGTTTTCAAGATGCTCATCCATTGTCTTAGCATAGTAAGCTACGGCAGCCTCATCATCGGTGGCAACCTTATGACAGAAGTAATAGTAATCTGTCTTCTCCGGCGACAGCGCGGCTTCAATGGCTTCCAGACCCGGGTTACAGATCGGTCCCGGAGGCAGTCCCTCGTGATCGTAGGTGCTGTAACGGCTCTTGAAGGTCTTGCGTTGGTCGGCCGGCACGGCTGCAAGCGAATCATACGGATAGTATCTCGTGGAGTCAAGCTGCAGATAGCCCAGTCCGCCTTCACCGTTGTCGTTCATACCGCTGTTCTTGATGGTATTCAGTCGGTTATGCAGGATGGAGGATATCATGTACATATCGTCTTTATCGGCAGCCTCCGCCTGGATCAGAGAGGCAAGTGTCAGTGCCTCGTCCATGGTCATGCCCAGCTTCTCGGCACGTTCTGCCAGGGTGACCTTCTTCTCAAAGCCGGTCACTCTCGACTTGGTGGCATAAACCTTCCGGCGGTAGTTCGCCAGGAACTTCTTGATAACGTCATCCACATTCTCGCCCACAAAGAAGTCGTAGGTATCCGGGAAGAGATAACCCTCCAGCTTATATACCCGGTTGGATGATGCCGGGATACTCTTGATGAACTCGTAATCATCAAAGTCATCGGAATTACATTTTAACAGGAACTCCTCGGCGGTGCACACATTGCCCTTCTCCAGGAGCTTCGCATACTGCTTCACGCTCATACCTTCTGTGAACCGGATGGTCACAACGTCGGTACGGTTCATATCCGACTGCATATAGTTGATGATCGCCTGATAGTCCTTATTGGTGGCAATATCAAACGTCCCCTGTGTGAAGCCGGAGGTCGATTTCGTGACGGTCGCAAAGAGCTTGAACGCCCATTTGACGTTGATGACATAGTTTTCATACAGGATATCCGTGATCTGGTCGATGGTGGCATTCTTTGGGACGGTGATCGTAGCCGTTCCCTCTTCCCTGCCGACGCCCAGCACGTCGTTCACTCCTACCATCAACAGTTCACCCAGCATGATAGAGACGAAAATAATCATCGTGATCCATACGGTGCGGAAAATGATCCGGTTCTTCTTGGCCTTATTCCTGCGGCGTTTCTTGTCGGTCTTCTTGGCCTGACGCAGCTTTTTCTTGTCCACAACTGCCGACTTTTTCTCCGTCACCGGCAGGCCGCTGTAACTGTTCAGCTCGTCGCTCTCAGCGCCGCCGCTCGAAGAAATATCCGTAAAGACAGCCGGCTCCGCTGATGCAGCAGGCGCAATGCTGTTATCGGGTGCCGGCTCGGCATCCGCTTCGGTGCTGCTGCTGATCTCTTTTACTTCATCAGCCGGCTCATCAAAGCTGATCCGGAAGTTGGCAATTTTTTCTTGTCTTTTTCTTTCAAGCTCATCACTCATCAGAGAAAGACCTCCTTTATTTTGAGGTAACACCGCAGTCAGCAGGAGCGTTGTACTCAGCCTCTGCGGGAACTGTTGGTTCTGTCTGTTTTTCGGAAAAACCGCTCGGTGACAACGAGATCGACGGCTTTGTCAAATCTGCCCCGGGGCAGCTTCCACCGGAAGCACCCGCTGTAGCACAGTCCCACCGTCGTCCCGTCAAAGTCCGATAAAAAACGGTCATAATATCCCTTGCCGTAGCCCAGACGATATCCGTCGGCGTCAAACGCCATGCCCGGTACGATGCAGACCGCATCCGACGGCGTTTCCGCTTTCTCACAGCGGTCAACGATAGGCTCCGATACACCGAATGTGCTCTTCTCCAGATCCTGTTCACCCGTGATGTAGTAAAATTCCATCCATCGGGTGTTGTCGATGCACTTCGGCACAGCAACCTGCTTTCCTTCGGCAAGCGCTCTCCGGATCAATTCAAGCGTGTCAATCTCCAGCTCCTTGGAAACATACGTCAGCAGCACCGGTGCCTGTTTATATTGGTAGAGGGAAGTCACTTTTTTTAGTATCTCCCGATCGTATTGCGCTTTTTCTTTCTTTGTGAAGGAGCGGCGCAGTTCCCGGCACTGCAGGCGCAGCTTCTCCTTCTCGGTCTTGAGATTGATCATGGGCACTGGATGGAGGCCTTCACCTTCCGGGCGGTCTCCTCTCCCTTCAGGGCAGCCAGCAGCTCCAGACCGAACTCCGTGGAAACGCCCATTCCCCTGGCGGTAATGATCTGTCCGTCACGGCAGACATATTGCTCACAGGGAACCGCACCCCTGAGCTCCTGCTCAAAGGACGGATAGCATACGGCCTTCTTGCCCTGCAGCAGACCCAGATGTCCCAGGATCGAGGGGGCAGCACAGATTGCTCCCAGCAGGAGTCCCTTTTCGGCACAGTAGGTCACCGCCTGGATGACGGTGGGATCCTTCTCCAGATTCAAGGTTCCGGGCATTCCACCGGGCAGGATCACCGCCTCCACTTCCGAAAAATCATGCAGCTCAGAAGCTGCGGCATCCGCCTCCACCGTAATGCGGTGGGAGCTGACGACGGTCTTTCCGCCGACGCCTGCTGTCGTTACCTCTACTCCGCCTCTGCGAAGGATATCCACAGGAGTCAGCGCTTCTATCTCTTCAAAGCCATTTGCCAAAAATACAAGTACCATTGATTGTTCCTCCGATCATGGATTGTCATAGTAATATTAAAACGCAATTTGAGCATATTGTCAACCGTTATTTTGCCAAACACCCGGATTTCAATGCTCCCGGTCAATTTCTCTGGGGGAACCATCCCTCCCCCGCCGGACCAGGAATGATGCCGGGAACCGATGGGTCACAGGGAGGATTTCCCGGTACGCTTCATTCTCCAGAGCAGAGCGATACCGCCTATCGCAAGCAGCGAGCTGATAAACAGGATCGCATAACGCGGGTCATCACTGCCGGAACCGTCCGGCTCCGATGGTGTCTCCGCATGATTCAGGTTCGATTCCTCCGGGGCGGACTGACTGCTGTCGGAGGGTTCCGCATCCTCCGTATACTGGCCCAGATATTCCACCGTCACCTTTTCCCTGTATTCCAGCTCCTCATTGCTGATGTGCACCAGGAAGCGGGTATTCTGCGCCTGGTAGAGCGTATCATCATAGATGAGCTCCGCCAGATAGTAATCGGGTCTGAGGCCGTCAAAAACGATCTTTCCGCTGCGGTCCGTTGTCAGACGGCGATCGTCCATCTGGACAGTCAGGCCTTTTGCGGGATTGCCGTTCTGATCCGTAAAGACAAACTCCGCTGTCCCGTAGACGATAGCATCCGCTATGCGTGCACCCGACTGGTTATAGGCCTGATCGAAGGCTTTATAGGCTATTTTCAGTGACGAGCTCTTATTCACCCAGGAACTCGTGTGCAGCTTGAGCTTCACCAGCTCGCTGCTCAGATTGGTGATATCATAACGGAACACCGTTGTGCCGTCGGGCTGAATCTTTTTGTCGAGATAGGTATAGCAGTCCTCGGCAATGAATCCGGCGGCTATGACCTCACTCAGACGATCGGCATACCGGTAGTCCTTTTCGCTGCGGTTGTAAGAAGCTGCGTAGAGCAAAAAATCGGCAATACCGGAGGTATCCTTTGCGCTCAGCTCCAACATGATCCTGCCGTTCTCTATATAGGTATTGCTTTTCAGATCGGTAGGTTTCACGCTATCGGCAATAAAGGGATAGGTGCGTGTGTAGGCTGTGGATAGCTTTCCGTCGGCTCCCATCACGCGGCAGCTGATCCGGTAACGGTAGCTGCCATCCGGCAGGGTGGCAAAAAAGCGTTCCAGTTCACCGGATTTCTCCATCAGTTGCTCAAACGGACGGTGACCGCTGTCACGATAGGCACTCACCGTTCCCATGTCACAGGTCACCAGCGTATTGCCCTGCTCATTGAGCACGCTGATCTTCATCTCATAAGCATCCCGCAGCAGATTGAGATCCGGCAGCAACCAGGAGCTGCTGAAGGCATTGTTCTCCGTGTAGCTGGACACGGCATTTTTGGAGAAGACGATGGTTCCGTCGATCTGTTGCAGGGTACAGCACGCATATTCGCTGCCGTTTCTGGCGGCGGCACACAAAGAGTTGGGCAGGCCGCTGATCTGCGGCTGTTCATCATAGGGAGTCCCGTCAAAGGGTTCAAGCTCTGACTGATTGCCGTAAAAACCGGTGAGGCCGGCATACAGCGTACTGCCGTTCTCCTCCTGCAGGAGCAGGATACCATCCAGATAAAACCCGTTGGGGAAATATGTCATCAGGCGTTCCGTTTCCCGGCTGTCCAAACGGATATCGGTCTCGATCAGCACACTTTCGCCTGCCGGTACGGTGACGGAGGTCAGTTCCTCCCCCTTCTGACTGAAATGAATCTCTGCCTTGCCGACAAGGGACAAGGGTTTCAGGGTATTGAGCAGTCCAAGCTCATCATCCGCCTTATAACGGTCCGTCTGCAGCGACAGCGTGGGGCGGAAAACGGCAGGAGTGTCGGAAAGATTATGAACCATAAAGCTGAACCGGTAGGAACCGTCGGTACTGTCACCAAAACTTCCAGAAAAAGGCTCCCCGTTCTGATTCGTCAGATATGCCTGACTGGTGAGGGCTTTATCTGCCTGGATGATGCCTGCCCCCTGGAGACGCGGCGACACATAAAGCTGGTCCCCCGCGGTATTTTTGCCATAGGTAAGCGGCTCGGCCGTGCTCATCAGGAGTGCTTTGGCAATCTGACTGGATTTTGCCGCATAGACGGGCAGATTCAACCCCTCAGTCGAATACTGTCGGAGCAGCGCACACATTCCGGCTCCCTGGGCACAGGCCATGGAACTGCCGGAATAGAAATCATACGCACCATTGGCGGATGCTGCATACACATCATCACCACAGGCCAGCACCCTGGGCGAGAGACGCAGTCCCGGAAGTGCATCATAAGAGGTATGGGACGCCACATTGACACGTTCATTGGTACTGACCAGCCTGCCGTAGTCCATCACCTGAATCGTGCCATTGGGAGCTTCCTGGAAATGGGATGCCCACTCATGGTTCAGCAGGATCATCGGTATGTCAGGCTTGATGTTCTCCGGACGGTAATCGGTCTCCTCCTCGGAAGCAATCACCGCCAGAGCGGCAGCACCGTATGCCACGGCGTTTTCATACACCTTATCCGCCGTCAGAACACTCTGGTTGATAATGACCAGCTTTCCCTCTGTCTCTTCATCCTGGTAGTCCGCACGGATGCCGTCAGCATCCAGGCAGATATAGGGAAGCTGGTTCTTTTCGGGATGCAGGGTGTCGAAATGCACATGACACAGATCCCGGTAGTAAACCTCATGTCCGTCCGACACAAAGTATTTCTGCTCGGAAACAAGATTATCCGTTGACCCGACGGTCAGCACACCGTCCAGGGCGGAAAGATAGTTGCCCGTCCCGTAGTCAATGTCAGCTGCCCGCAGGCTCTGACCGGGATAGGAAGACCCGTTGAAGCTGCCGTTGCCGGAGGGACAGACAAGATAGATCCCTGCCCGGCTCATGGCCTTCATCACGGGAGCATACAGGGCGGCGTTATCGCTCTGCCGGTACTGACCGAAGCTCATGCAGATCACATCAGCCCCCATCTTCACGGAATCATCCAGCGCCGCCAGTACGACTGACGGTTCGGTATAGATCCTTCCCGCATTATCCTTCCCCGCAGCCACCTTCATCAGTGCCAGCTGGGCATTGCCAGCAATCCCTCGGCAGGCATCCGCACCGGTTTTTCCGTTATTGCCGGCGGCTGCTGCTGCAACGGCCGTTCCGTGTTCCAATGTCTGGTCACGGGTAGCAGCTTTATTAGCGGCATAATCATAAGCAAACGCAATTTTACGGCTGACGTAGGGAACCTTATTCTCGGGGAGTGCATCCGTATTGAAATAAATCTTCTGATATAATCCGGCAAGTTCATCTCTGCTCAGCTTTGTCTGGTCTGGCAGGACCGAAAACGCTTCGTGATCGGTGTTAAATTCGGTATCCAGAACCGCTATCAACACACCGCTGCCGTCATAACCGGATTGGGTGGCTTCTTCCAGATCAATGACCTTTCTGGGAGCATCTGATAAACGAGACGGATAAGCGGCGGTGTCGGAGGTTTCCGTTTTCGTCTGTTCCGTTCCGGAAGATTCCTCTTCCTCCTCGGTAAAGAAATAATCGCGGCAGACGGAGGTGACCACGCTGCTCACGCCGTTAATGCTCTGTAACCTGGCTTCCGAACCGGCAGGTGCTTTGACGGTAAATCCGTTCATCACCGCCAGATAGGTACGGCAGCCGCTGAAATCAGACCCGGACACCAGCTTCTGGATACTGGCCTTGACGATTGCCTGACTTTTTTTGATTGCGTCCACATAGGACTTCCCGTCAGCAGAGAGCAGCAGCTCCCTGACACTGCCGTACCGTCCCTTGGATGTATTCACGGTTTCCAGCAGGGATTCCTCTTTCAATGATACAAAATATGTCACATTCTCGCTGCGGACAGGACGGGGCGTATCCTCATTCTGACTGCTCTGATCGGAGTGCTCCACGATGTTTTTACTGGCTTTGTCGATGTTTTCAGAGGACGGCTCCCGGCGCTGCGTGAGCTTGCCATTCAGAATCGGCAGGGCAAACACCAGCGTCATCAGCACGATGGCCAATAGACTGAAAAATATTCTTCTTTTCATGCGGCGTGCCCCCTTATCCTGATGGTTTATTTCAACTATGGCAGCAGAATCTCTGCGGTAAGCGCCAGAAGCTCACGAGTCGTAAAACTGGCGGATAAAAACAGCGGTGTTTCAGCCGGAACTGCCCCACAGATCAGATTCCTCTCCTGTGCCAGCAGCGCAGCTCTCATCTCGTGGAACCCGTCTGTCACAATGGCCAGCTGCTGCGGCAGATGGTTCTCCCTGATGATCTCCGCCGAAAAGGAAAGATTCTCCTCGGTATTGAAGGAGCGGTCCTCCCGGTAGATGCGTGACGGTTCGATCCCATGGGCAGTCAGCCAACGGTACATACACTCCGCTTCACTCAACGACTCATTGCTGCCCTGGCCGCCCGAAACAATACAAGGTGCCTGCGGATGCTCCACGAGATACTTTCTTGCCGCCTCCAGCCGCCTGGAAAGCATCAGGCTCGGCTGGTCCCCGTTCACCTGACACCCCAGTACCACCACGGTGACATCTGACGGCGGTTCCCTGTCGGCGTAATACCCCATCATGCACAGCAGCGACGTGCACCAGACGATCAGCAGACCAAACAATATCAGCACCGTCAGCGTGAGGATCCGTATCCACCGCTTTCCCCATCGCTTCTTCAAAAAGGAAACGATCGGGTCGAAAAAGACAGCGGCTGACCCCACTACCAGAAAAAAGACGATACCGGCTATCGTGCCTATATTGACCATTCCGGATATCACATACCAATAGATCATGCCAACAGACAGTCCTGTGACACATACCTGCAGGATTCTCTTAAAAATGTTCATTTCTCCTGTCCCTTCCGTTTTTCTTTCTATTCTATCAATTTTATCATTTACCGGTTGTAAAGTCAACTGCGCCGGACTGATTTCCACAAAAATCAACTCTGACCTGCCAGTTACCAGGGAAAACCTTTTTCTGGCGAAAAAAAGGTTTTCCCCGGACCCCTTTCCAAAATTCGCTG
>ONEU01000139.1 GCA_900316925.1 uncultured Eubacteriales bacterium | reverse complement strand
CGAGTTCAGATACCGACTCCAGCAGCTGTTCGCGCCACGAATTGGCTTCGTCCTTCAGTTCTTCGGGAATATCAGCCCTGTCGTACTCCTTGCCCAGCTCATCTTTGTAGATCTCCGCCTCCATCTTGATGAGGTCGATGATCCCTACAAATGAGTCTTCCTTACCTATCGGAAGCTGGATGGGGATCGCATTGGCCTTGAGTCTGTCCTTCACCATGTCCACGACACGATAGAAGTCTGCACCCATGATGTCCATCTTGTTGACGAAGATCATCCTTGGCACATGATATTTCTCGGCCTGTCTCCATACAGTCTCCGACTGAGGCTCGACTCCGCCTTTGGCACAGAGTACTGTGACTGCTCCATCGAGTACACGCAACGAACGTTCGACTTCAACGGTGAAGTCCACGTGTCCGGGGGTGTCGATAATATTGATTCTGTGGCTTCCCTTGGAGCCGTCACTTCCTGACCAGAAACAGGTTGTAGCTGCGGAAGTGATCGTAATTCCTCTTTCCTTCTCCTGTGCCATCCAGTCCATGGTTGAAGCACCCTCATGGGTCTCACCGATCTTGTGGTTAACACCGGTATAGAAAAGAATACGTTCTGTGGTTGTGGTTTTACCGGCATCGATGTGGGCCATGATACCGATATTACGAGTCATTTCAAGTGATACTTGCCTTCCCATTGATATCCTCCTTATGTTCTTATGCGGCGTTCAGCCGCACGCTGCAGACGGCACAGAAGCCGCCATTACCATCTGTAGTGTGCAAATGCCTTATTTGCTTCTGCCATTCTGTGTGTTTCCTCGCACTTCTTGGCAGCACCACCGATGCCGTTGACAGCATCAAGGATTTCTCCGGCAAGTCTTTCCTTCATGGTCTTCTCAGATCTGAGTCTGGAATATCTTGAGATCCAACGAAGTCCGAGGGTCTGTCTTCTCTCGGGTCTTACCTCCATAGGAACCTGGTAGGTTGCACCACCTACACGGCGGGCCTTTACCTCAAGAGACGGCATTACCTTTTCCATTGCCTGCTCAAAAACTTCGAGCGGCTCTTTTCCTGTTTTCTCATTCACGATATTGAAAGCACCGTAAACGATCTTCTGAGCGACACCCTTTTTAC
Source organism: uncultured Eubacteriales bacterium (assembly GCA_900316925.1). Classification (GTDB taxonomy): domain Bacteria; phylum Bacillota; class Clostridia; order Oscillospirales; family Acutalibacteraceae; genus UBA1213. Next base: position 9,685 of record ONEU01000139.1, on the reverse strand, counting down.
CATCATACATGATGTTGTTGATCAGACGAGTAACGAGCTTTGAATTATAAACCGGATCGGGCAAAACGTCACGTTTTGCAACATTACCTCTTCTTGGCACTTTACTTCCCTCCTTCACAGTTGTGATTTCATAGGTACTCGAAAGGACTTTGCTTCCGTTGGCCATACAGAGAGGCTTGAATCTATCTCAAAATACATCTCTGTATTGCATCATCTTAAAAACGTAAATCCTTTAGAATGGTTTTCCGAAATTCTGAAGCATCGGATTACTTATTGCCTGCCTTCGGACGCTTAGCACCGTACTTGGAACGAGCCTGCATACGCTTTGCTACGCCCTGTGCATCCAGGGTACCGCGAATGATGTGATAACGCACACCAGGGAGGTCCTTTACACGGCCGCCTCTGATCAGCACCACGCTGTGCTCCTGAAGGTTATGACCTACACCGGGAATATAGGATGTTACCTCGATTCCGTTGGAAAGTCTTACTCTGGCAATCTTTCTGATAGCGGAGTTAGGCTTTTTCGGGGTAGCGGTCTTCACAGCAGTACAAACGCCTCTCTTCTGAGGAGAGTTCTGATCGATTGCTCTGCGCTTCTTGGAGTTCCAGCCCTTGAGCAGTGCAGGAGCCTTTGCTTTCTTTTCGGATACTTCTCTGCCCTTACGAACCAATTGGTTAAATGTTGGCAATTCTTTGCACCTCCTTGCATATTTTTTCTGCGGCGGCGGGTGACAATCAGTCTGTCCCGAACGCCCCGTGATTATTCATTTTTACTGTAATATTCCACCATTTTATCAGAAAAATAGCTAACCCTTACAGCAAAACTTTCATCAGCAGGCTCTACGCCTGCAATTAAAAATTTTACCATAAGGGTATGTGTTTTGTCAAGTATTTTTTTTCACGGCATTCCCTTCATGGGAATCATCTGTTCAGGAACCGTTTTCAGAAAAAAACACCTCTCCCGAACCGGAGAAACCGGCCTGGCTTTCGAGAATGAGACGCCGGCTCCTCCCCTCCGGAGATCAGGTATTATCCGCATTGACCCGGTACTCCTTGGGGGTGATGTGATATTTTTTCTTGAAAATCCTGTTAAAGTAGGACAGGTTGGTAATACCGATACTGGCGGCAACCTCGGTGATCCTCATCCGGGTGGTAAGCAGGAGGTTTGCAGCAATGTTGAGACGATAGTCGTTGATATACTCAATACAGGTCATGCCCATATACTTTTTGAAGAAACGCATGAAGTAATGCTTGCTGAGGTTGACGGTTTCGGCAAGCTCCTCGATGGTGATGGGATACATATAGTTGGCGCTGATATAATCGAGGATCATCTTCACGCTCTTGGTCGTGCCGCTCTTGATGGCATTGGCATTTTCCTCTCCCTCGAAGAAGTAACAGAACAGCAGATAGAAGAGTTCAAACAGCTTTGCTTTGAGCTTCAGTTCAAAGCATTCCTTCTTCTCGGAATAGATATCCAGCAGCTCCGTGACAATTGCTCGCAGTTCTTCATAATGCGGCTTGCTTGAAGAGATCACCGCCGGAGAGATATAGCGGTTCTCCAGGAACGGCGTGAAATATTTGATGGAACACGCATCGGTATTGTTGCCGGTCACAATGCTCAGATCAAAAATGATACTTCTGAAAACGGATTTTTCTTCCTCAAACTGCTTGAAGGAGTGGAGCATACAGGGTGGAACCAACACAATATCGCCCTTGCGGATATGATAGGTCTCAAAGTCAATCGTCTCTTCAAAATCGCCCTCATCAACCACCACAATCTCCATCTCATTGTGCCAGTGCATGGGAAAGGTTGTATAAAAATCAGGCAGTACCGTCTTGCAGACGACCAGCGGCAAAAGAAAGTCGCCTTTCTGACCTGTTTCTTTCAGACTCATCAATTCTTCCTGCTGCATTATTGTTAACTCCTTTCGTGAGAGGAATATTTGCAAAAACTCTGTCAGCATACAGCATTAAGAATCGTCGGCGTCCGAGTAAGGATACTATTGTCCGAAACAAAAAAAGATTGATTAAAATGAGTTTACTCGATTCAACTATCAATTAGTGAAAATAATTTCCAAAAATGCCCAGGGCAGCGGATGTATTATAATGCTATCATGCGTTTTTTGCTGTTTTAAAATACCTCTTTTTTACAATTATAATATCTATACCGCCAATTGTCAACTGATTTTTTGAAATATGAAAATATTTTGATATTGAGTGATAATTGTTCTACTATCGTATTTTAATTTGATATCTCTAAACGAAAGGTTATTTTTATACAGATGTTCAAAGCTGTCGTTTTGTGAAATATTTTGTACTGATCGTATTACAAATCATGTGATACGATCATTATCGTGTCCACGCCAGATTCCGGACTGCCGTTTTTGTTACTGATTGCAAGGATAATTCTGTCTCACTTGCTTGTATATTCCCACTAAATATGTTATACTATTGTCAGCATTGATGAAACGCCCTGCGACGGCGAATAAAACGAAAGGAATGGTTTCAATATGTTCAGGATCGTCAGGAAAGAATCTCTGAATCCCACCGTTTCCCTGATGGAAATAGAAGCCCCGCTCATTGCCAGAAAAGCAGAGCCGGGTCAGTTTATCATTTTCAGAGCAAAGGAGGACAGTGAGCGTATCCCTCTGACGATTGCGGATTTTGACCGTGAAAAAGGAACCGTCACCATTATCTATCAGATCGTCGGCGGTTCTACCATGGAGCTTGACACCCTTCAGGAGGGAGATTCTCTGCACGATTTTGTCGGTCCTCTGGGCTGTCCCAGCGAGACAGAGGGTCTGAAAAAGGTAGCCGTTGTCGGCGGCGGCGTGGGATGTGCCATCGCCTATCCCATTGCCAAGAAGTTGTCGGCACTTGGCTGTGAAGTCCATAGCGTCGTAGGCTTCCGGAACAAGGAGCTGGTGATCCTGGAGGATGCATTCCGGGCAGTCAGCAAGGAAGTACGTCTGATGACGGATGACGGCAGCTATGGTACGAAGGGACTTGTCACAAACGCTCTGGAACAGCTGATTCAGGAAGGCAACCAATATGATGAAGTGATCGCGATCGGTCCGCTGATTATGATGAAGTTTGTCTGTCAGCTTACCAAAAAATACAATATCAAAACCATTGTCAGCATGAACCCCATTATGATCGACGGTACCGGAATGTGCGGAGGGTGTCGTCTGACGGTGGGCGGTGAAACCAGATTTGCCTGCGTGGACGGCCCTGATTTTGACGGACACCTGGTAGATTTTGATGAAGCCATGCACAGAGGCACCATGTACAGAGATTTTGAAGCTCATGTGCGGGAGGCTTCATGCAACCTTTTGAAGCAGGAGGAACAATAATATGCCGAATGAGAGAAATATGGACCCGAAAAAATGTCCTATGCCGGTGCAGGAACCGGAGGTCAGAAGACGCAATTTCGACGAGGTAGCACTTGGCTATACCTACGAGATGGCTGTCAATGAAGCCAGACGCTGCATGAACTGTAAGAACAAGCCCTGTACCACTGCCTGCCCTGTATCCATCGACATTCCCGCATTTATTGAAAGAGTCGTTCACGAGGATATGGAAGGAGCCTATCAGATCATCTCACAGTCCAGTTCCCTCCCTGCCGTCTGCGGAAGAGTCTGTCCCCAGGAACGGCAATGCGAGAGTAAGTGTATCCGAGGAATCAAGGGCGAGAGTGTGGGCATCGGACGGCTGGAGCGCTTTGTCGCCGATTATCACCGGGAACACTGCACCGAAAAACCCCAGGTCCCCTCCCCCAACGGTCATAAAGTCGCCATTATCGGTGCCGGTCCCAGCGGACTTACTGCCGCCGGAGATCTTGCCAAAGCCGGTTATCAGGTGACGGTCTATGAGGCGCTGCATCTGGCCGGCGGTGTGCTGGTCTATGGTATCCCCGAGTTCCGTCTGCCGAAAATCATTGTCCAGAAGGAGATCGACAACCTCAAAGCCATTGGCGTGGATATCGAAACCAATATGGTGATCGGTAAGGTGCTGACCATTGACGAACTGTTTGAGATGGGCTTTGAAGCCATTTATATCGGCAGCGGTGCCGGTCTGCCCCGGTTTATGAATATCCCCGGCGAGAGTCTCAAGGGGGTCTATTCCGCCAATGAGTATCTGACGAGGATCAACCTGATGAAAGCCTACAAGCCCGGCAGCAAGACTCCCATCAAACACAGCAAAAAAGTCGCTGTGGTGGGCGGCGGCAATGTGGCGATGGATGCTGCGCGCTCTGCCATGAGAATGGGTGCAGAGGAAGTGTATATCGTCTACCGGCGCGGCATGGAAGAGCTTCCCGCCCGTAAGGAAGAGGTGGAGCACGCCAAAGAGGAAGGCATCATCTTTAAAACACTCACCAATCCTGTTGAGGTGCTCGGCAACGAAGCCGGAGAGGTCTGCGGAATGCGGTGCATAGAGATGGAGCTTGGCGAGCCTGATGCCAGCGGCAGAAGGAGCCCGGTAGTGAAGGAGGGCAGCGAATTTACGCTGGATGTTGACACCATGATTATGGCGATCGGCACCAGTCCGAACCCGCTGATCCGCAAGACCACACCGGGTCTGGAAACGAACAAAAAGGGCTGTATCGTCACAGACGGCGAGAACGGTCTGACAAGCCGTGAAGGCGTCTATGCCGGCGGAGATGCCGTAACAGGTGCTGCTACCGTAATCCTGGCTATGGGCGCCGGAAAGGCCGCAGCAAAAGCCATTGACGAGTATATTCAGAAAAAAGCCTGATACAGCTCATTTATCAACAGGGTAAGCGTACTGCTTATCCTGTTTTTTTAGGGAGAAAAAAACTCTGCATACCCGATGGATATGCAGAGTTTATCATTTTGACATCCGAAGGTCAATTGCTCCAGGTTACCGTCTTATTATTTCCGGAAACATTGGGTAGCGGTTGGTTGTTAGTATCAACAACCGGCGTATTCGTATCGGCTGATTTACAGATGAAGGCATTATTCTTGGCTGTAGCAGTAATCTTGTTGCCGGCCCCGACAATGATCAATCCACTATTCGCATACAGTCCGATGGCATTTATCTCCGTTGATGTGACATTGATGCGGCAGCCTTCAATGGTAGCCTGATTCCCTTTATACCGGCAGTACACACCCTCACAAGATTGTACCGCATTCACGGTGACCTGACAATTCTTGGCAAGTCCGTTCGGCGTATTCAGTACAATGCCCTGTGTGCTGTGACTATTATTGCCGGAAGTCGATTCTGCGCTGACCGTACAGTTCACGATCTGCTTGCTGCCTTTTCCGGAACAAGCAATGGTTTCGATCGTAGAATCTCCGGAAACGGCACGGAACGTACCGCCACTCACCATCAATTGCATACCGGTATCACCAGTATCCTTGAGAGCATTGACTGTACCGGTGTACTCACCGCCGACTATCGTCAGATTACCGGCGTTCGCCAGAGCGGTACTGCCTTTCAGCGATACCGTCTGATCGAGGACGATCATCGACTGATTGGTACCCAAGCTCATGGCTGTCCCCTCCACGTCGATCTGTATATTGCCGCCGAAGACGGGAAGTGTCTCCACCGGTTGCAGTTCTGCTTTGGCTGCACAAATGATTCCATTCGAGCCGGAAGCCTTGGAACTGATCGAAAGATTTGCGATATTGGCAGATGCGGAAGAACGATAATTGATACCGATGGAATTCGCAGACGGATCCTCCATCACGATAGACAACCCGTCAATATGGTAGACGGTGTTTTTGGAATTGCTGAAAATACCGTTGGCATTCGGTGTGCCAAGCCTTATCTCGGAACCATTATCAAAGGTGTAGGTACAGGTCGAATTATTCGTATGAACCGCATTTGCCGTTTTACCGTCAAGCGTTGCAACACGGATTTTACTATGATGGAACGATGCCGTAACACTGGCATTATTCGTGTAGATGGCTCTCAGGGAAGACGTTGAACTGGCTGCGTTGATCTCAGAATCCGTAAACGTCCAGTTACCGGAACCATTGACTACACTCACATAGGAAACTGCCTCTTTCATCTGATAATTAGTGTCGAGCTTCGCATGATTCAGCTCCAGTGTACCGTTTGACGAGCTGATCAGACTGAACGAGGTCTTACTGCCCTGCAGTTTCGCATTGACACTCAGATGCGTGCCATCCAGAACCAGCTTACCGTTACTTGCAACAGAGATGAACTGGTAGGTTCCCTCAAACGATTCATCCGATGCCAGTTCAAAGCTGCCGCCCGAACTGATCAGGCCGGATTGATTCGGAGAACTATCCTTTATAGTCAGCGTACCGTTGACGATCAGCACGTTTTTCCCGTCAGCAATGACGGACTTATCGCAGACAAGGCTGCACCCGTTCAGGTCAATGGTCAAGGTCTTATTCTTGGGAACCGTGATCGTCTGGGAAAGCCTTAGTTCTTTTGCCGTCACCAGGACTGTCTCACCGGTATTCATTGCTTCTGTAAGTGCAGCGGCAAGGTTCTCCTGACTATAATACTGGGTACCGACCTTTACAGCAGCCTGTGAGAAAGCGGCTGTAAACACGCTGAATGATTTTGTCTGGAATGTCACATAACCCGTATCTGCGTGATAAACCACATTCCTGACAAGTGAGTCGCCATCCGTCACCTCATGATCATTATGGTACAGCGTAAAGTTCGCCAACCCCTTCCCCACAAACATGGTAACGGTGTAATCATCCTCGATCAGATCTCCATCATCATTACGGACGGAAATGTGATAAGACTTGTAGGTGGTACCGGATGTAACAGCAAAGCTGGCGGGAGTATTACATTCGGAAACGATCAATGTTCCGATATCCGTCTTGGTTCCCTTGACGCTGACGACAACATTCCCGTCGCCGTCATAGCAATTGAGCTGATTGGCTATGCTGCCCTTGATATACTGGAAAGCGCTCCATTCAGGCTGATAGATTGCCTTTTCATCATAATACTGGTCAAAGTCATCTTTTTCTTCGGCAACCTGCGTGGCAATCAGTTTGAAATCAAAGGTGACGGAAGGCGGCGTGTAAAAGGCATCATACATGGCCTTGATACCGACATCTTCCGGCATATAGACGATCAGAGCAATCACATCATACTGCTTTTCATTTGCATTCTGCGGACTCAGTACAGCGTCTACCGTATGCTGGATATTAAAACCGGGAGCAACATTTGAGACCTCATTAACGGCATTTTCTCTGTTGAGCTCCGTAAAGTCATTATTCAATACATTTGTTTTTGTGATAAACGACCGATCATTCAGCGGCACAAACTTGAATTTAAGAAAATCTGAAAGCCGGAACCATTCGCCCTGAACATTCAGTCCCTTTTGTTCCTGCTCTTTCAGAAGTGCAAGCTGATACTTTAAGGCAAGACTTCCTTTATTCTCTACCCTGAATAGGGTGACATCCATATACCCCGGCTCATAGAGAGTATCCTTTTTTAGGATCTCATCACTGCCGTTTGCATCCTTCCAGTCTCCGTCATTCACAACCGCTCCATTTTCCTCTTTGAGCTTGAGGTATTCAAGTCCAACCTCTAACGTACCGGAATGAATACGGTTATTCTTTGAAACAACTGAATCGGTAAACCATGCGTATGTTGTTCCGATCAGGAGTGAGCAGCACAGGAGCATACAGATGACACTCCAAATGACACTGACTTTTTTTGTTTTATGCGACATGATCATTTTTTTGAGCAACTATATCCCTCCCGATCCAATCCTTTTTCATACATCCTCAGGATGTCAGAACTATACTGCCATTCGGCTCGATAAACTGTAACCCGGAATAGGAACCCCAGCAGGCTTCGATCGTCATCTGAAGATCTTCGGTACTATTGTACGTCACCTGAAACGTATAGGTCTCACGGTCAACTGTCTGGTTTCCCTCCATCAGGCCGGTACCGAGCTGTCTGGTATACCATTCACGATCGCCGATGGTGATCTTGCAAAAACCGGTTTCAGCGGTGCCGCCTTTTTTTAAGCTGATCTGATATTTTCTGGTTAGTGTAGCGGTATCGCATTTTTTCAGGGTAACGGCTGCCCGATACACCGAACCTTCTACCGGCTGCGGCTGAGGAGCTGTGGAATCGGTAATATCCTGGATAGTGGAACGATTCTGGTCATCTTTGTATACCACATAGAAAGTAGCAGGCGCCACCGTATTTGAGCCGGATTCAACGGATGAAGTAAAATAAGCAAGTGCCGTCAGACTGATGATGCTCAGGCACAACAGGATGATGGTAACGGCTGAAAATACACGGAACATCATTTTTTTGTCAGTGATTCTTTCCTGATCGCTGATCCTGAAATATTTGTCGAATAACGCTTTCATGTGGCACCTCCTCCCCACTTTGTTGACGGTTATTGATGCTGCTGTGTTGCTGTAACGACGATACGGAACTCGATCTTCGGTGCAACATTACGGTAATTCGCTTCATTGCCCACTTCCTCGGGCATCCGCAGAATCAGAGCCATATACTTTGCTGTCTGCTTAGGAAGTGTCATCGTATCGGAAGTAAATTCATTCAGCGGTTCCACCGCCTTTTCAGCGGCAAGCTCACGATTGGCCAGCAGACTGTCAAGCTGGTCTTCCGTATCAGCATAGACAACCCCGTATCGGATATAATCTCTCAGATTGAACTCGTCTCCATGAGCATTGACGCCGGGTGTGGATCTGAACTCATTGAGTGATAAATGAAAATCAAAGTCCACATCGCCCTTGTTTTCTACTTTCAGATACTGGACCTTCACAAAACCGGGCTCATACAGGTCTTCCTCATTCAGGATGGCGGTATCCGTCTCCAGCTTCTGATAGCCGCCGTCCTTTTTATAGGAGACCTCAAGCTCAAAGCTGCCAAACAGGAACACATTTCTGACATTTTTGGAGGTATCCTGATACCAGGCAAGAGAAGCACTTGTCCCCAACATCACCCAGATCATAATGAGACACATACTGAGGGATAAAGCAATCCTCTTATATGGTTTTTTCGTTTTTTTCATGCTTTTCCCCCCTCATTGGCTCAGGATGCCGAATGTTTCTTTCTCGTTGAAATCAGGACCAGAACAACTGCTCCGCTGACAAGCATCAGTGCTGCTGTCATTTCCCAAACGCTCTGTTCACCGGTTTTGGGCGGTTCCGGATCGGACGGACCGGGCATTTCCTCATCAGCCCTGAACTCCCAGTTGATGTACCCCACCTTGTCGGAATACTCATTTCCAAGAGTGACAGGGACTTTCAGATCTACATTCAGTTCCACCTCTCCGCCGGAATACAGCGTTCCCAGGAAGATCCACCCATCGTTATCACGGGTGAGGGAACCGGCTTCATCAAACATATATGCCAGCCCGTTTTCGTTACTCTCTGTCAGCGAAAGCTGCAGCTTCGAGAGGAAATCCTCGGAAGTCTCATCCACATAGGATGACCGTAAATACAGCTTCACTTTTACTTTTTTGGCAGGATCATTCTTCAGGATAATCCTTTGTGTCAGGGTATCTCCGGGCATCACACTCTTGAAATCAGGAAACAGGTCTGTCGGTGAATAATTGCTGCCAGGCTCGAAGACAAACTCCCGCGCGCTGCCGTTATAGGTAACGTTTCCGTTTGCGGCAAACACCGTCGTGACAGCAAAAAGAAGAAGGAACAGAACTGTCAGGAACGCAGTACATTTTCTCATTCTG
>ONEU01000197.1 GCA_900316925.1 uncultured Eubacteriales bacterium | reverse complement strand
TTGGGCGGGGACGGGATTTCAGGGGAGCCGGTCCACCGCGGCGAAGCCCTCCTGCAGGAGCTGCTCCGGATCGAGACCCTCGATGTCGAGACGTTCGGCACGGATACAGGTGCCCTCGGTGATGCCGAACAGCGTCCGGAACAGGGACTCCACATAAGTATAGCCGTGGTTCATGCTGCCGATCACGCCGCCGGCAGTGGTGACATAGTAAAAGCGCTGCGCACGGCAGAGTCCCTGGGGCATCCCGCTCTCGGTGTAGGTAAAGGTCACGCCCGAAACCGAGATGGTTTCCAGATAGAGCTTGAGGGCGGCAGGGAAGGACAGGTCCCAGTAGGGAGCTGCGATTACAATACAGTCGGCAGCGGCGAACTGCCGGGCAAGGGAAAACAGGCTGTCGGAAAAATCTCCGGATACCGACGCTTCATGGCGCCGCTCCAGAACCCCTTCATCCAGGGGGCACAGCGGCAGTTCGGACAGCCGCAGCTCTGTGACAGTGCCGTTCAGCCGGGCAAGCAGGTGCTCCGCCAGCCGTTTCGTCCGGGACTGTCCGCGTACACAGGCGTTGATGAATAATATCTGTTTCATGCGATCTCTTCTTTCTTTTGAGATAGTGGATTCTATGGATAATATCATAACATAATCTGAAAAAATTGTAAAATTTTTTCTAAAATGCATTGCAATCCATATAATTTTCCGCTATCATAGTATCAGGGGAAGAAGGGGTGAAAATCGTGCCGTCAAAAACATCGTTTTGGGGAACATTCTTTGCCCGCCGGAAACCGTTGGATTATGGGAAGGATCTTGCGGGCGGTATCATCACTGCGCTGGTTTCCATCCCGATTTCGATGGGCTATGCACAGATCGCAGGACTGCCCATGCAGTACGGTCTTTACGGCTCGATCCTGCCCATTCTGCTGTTCGGGCTGCTGACAACCTCCAGGGATTTTGTCTTTGGCGTGGACGCGGCTCCCGCAGCATTGATCGGAACGGCAATTGCCTCCGCCGGGATTACTGCCGGTTCGGAGCAGGCGATGGCTGCCGTCCCTATGATCGCTTTGTTTACCGCCTTCTGGCTGCTGTTGTTCTGTTTCCTCAGAGCCGGAAGAATCGTACAATATATTTCTGAGCCGGTCATGGCCGGCTTTGTGTCGGGTATCTGCTGTACCATCATCCTCATGCAGATCCCCAAGCTCTTCGGCGGCCAACCCGGCAGCGGAGAAGCACCGGAGCTGATCCGCCATCTCATCGAACAGCTCCCTTCGTTCAATCCTGCGGCATTCAGCCTCGGACTGTCCGTGATCGTGCTTATCCTTCTGTTCCGACGGCTCGTTCCCAGACTGCCCATGTCCGTCATCCTGATGGCGGCTGGGGCGGTGATGACGGTGCTCCTGCCCGTGCGGGACTGGGGCGTGAAGCTGCTGCCCCATGTGGACAACGGGTTCCCGGGATTTGCAATGACCGTGCCGGAGCTGGATTACGATCAGTTCATCGGGCTGGCGTTCGCTTCTCTGAGCATTGCCGCCGTGATTCTGTCGGAGTCCTTGCTCGCTTCCGGCGCCAATGCACGGAAGGACGGCTATCGTCTGGACGCGAACCGCGAGCTCCTCGGCTATGCGGCTGCCAATCTCGCTTCGGCGGTTTCCGGCTGCTGCTCTGTCAACGGCAGTGTTTCCCGGACGGGGATCGTGCGGCAGTTCGGCGTGAAATCCCAATGGATGTCCGTCTTTGCCGCGGCAGCCATGCTGTGTGTGGTGTGCTTCGGTACCGGCTTTATTGAGCTGCTGCCGGTGCCGGTGCTGACGGCCATCGTCATCAGTGCGCTGATGGGCGCCTGTGAGTTCCAGACGGCGGTCCGTCTGTTGAAAACCGATAAAACGGAATTTTATATATTTGCGGCGGCATTCTTCGGCGTGCTGATCTTCGGGACCGTTTACGGCGTGATGATCGGTGTGGCGTTGTCGTTCTTTGCCGTGATCAAACGGGCGGTGAGACCGCCGAAAACCTTTATGGGTGTGATACCGGGCAGGTCGGGCTTCTATCCGCTGGACAGGAACAGCCTTGCTTTGCCGGTCAGACATACCCTGATCTACCGCTTCGGCGGGAACCTGTTTTTTGCCAATATCGACTCTCTGCAGGAGGACATTGAACGTGCTATGACAGAGGATACCCGGACGGTCATCCTCTGTGCCGGTGCAGTGGGCAGTATCGACTTGGCTGCGGCGGAGCGGCTGGTCATGCTCTACCGTCATTGTAAGGAACGTCAGGTGAGGTTCTATATGACGGAGCATATCGGTGCGGTCAATGATCTGCTGCGGAAGTACGGCGCCTCCGAGCTGATTGAGAACGGTGCCGTGCGTATGACCACAGAGCTGGCGCTGCGTGATGCCGGCGTCAGGAAGCCCTATCCTCTGGCGGTTCCGTCCGGACAGGAGGAAGCCCTCCGGAACGACAGGGTGACACTCGGACGGCAGACGGAACTGGAATGGGCGCTTGGCAGGGATGCCGAGAGCTTTAAACAGCAGGTCACGGAGGAAATCTACCGCAGCCTGAAAAACCGTGAGGAGCTGACCGTGGATATCGTGGAGCAGGCGGAGAATCTGACCCGTTGGGGACGGTTCTCCCTCTTTGACGAGGACGAACTGCTCGACAGACTGGAAGCAAGACTGCTTGACCGGGCGGTGCGCCATCCGGACCAGGCGGAGCGGATTGAGAATATCCTGGAAAAACGCCGTCAGCTGGTGGAAAAGAAGCTGGCGGAAATGACGCCGGAAGCCCTGGAACAGCGCCGTCGCAAACGTCTGGCATATCTCAGGGAGCTGTATGAACAGTCTCCGGAGAAGTATGCCGAGCAGCTCCGGAAACGCCGGGAGCATCTGGATGCGCTGCGCAGGATGAATCCTGCCCTGGCAGAGCGCTATGACGGGGTCTATCAGGAGATGCTGCTGGTTGCAAAGAGCGGCAAGGAGCAAAAGCTTTCCGAAGAAAGTTAGTGTAAAATAATTCCCGGAAAAGCAGGCACGGGTAACAGGATAGAAAACAAAGCCTGAAGGTCTGTATCAACCAGCCGAAAGCACCTCTCTGACGGGACACGACGGCGGAGATAGAAGATAGGCGCCCCCGTGCCGGATGTGAGCGGGGCAGCGTTTCGCCTTAGACATACAGAGTGACACGGGAGCACAGGCTGTGCGCCGGAAGAAAATTCCGACTTGACAAAAGTGATAGAATGACATCAAATTTCTATGAATGATTCTTGTGACTTTTTATCAGACCATTATTTCCTATATACCAAACCCAAAAACCATAAGGGGAGATCGCAGTGAGCACGGAAGCACTATATCAGTATTACGGCAGACAGAAGGAAAGCATGAAAACGTCGGCGATTCCTTTTGTTGTGGTGCAGATGATCGACAATGCACCGAGGGTTGTCATTATGTCCGACGGTCTCTGCCGGCTGTTTGAAGAGGAACGGGAGCAGCTGACCAGCTCGATTGAAAAAAAGATCTATACGAAAATCCATCTCGAAGATATTGAAAAATGCCTGGCGGCCTGGAAGAGCTTCCTGCTGGAGGACCAGGACTGTGATATCGTGTTCCGCAGACAGGTCGGCTCCCATTTGCGTACCATGCGGCTCCGCGGCAGCAGCAGCGTGGCGGATACGGGTGAAAAGCTCTTTATGGCCTGGGTGGACGATGTTACCGAGATCCTCAAGGCGGAACAGAACAGCACTTACTATGATAAGCTGACGGGTCTGCCCAATATGGCGGCTTTCTGCATTATGGCGGATGCCGAACGTGCCCGCATGAAGGAAAAATATATCGTGCCCACCTTTGTCTATTTCGATGTCAGGGATATGAAGGCAATCAACGAAAAATACGGCTTCTCCAAGGGCAACGGTATTCTGACGGGTATTACCTATGTGCTCAAGGATGTGTTTAAAAACTGTGCGATTTCCCGTTTCTCGGACGATCATTTCGTGGTGTTGGCGGAGCGCCGTCAGGTGGAGCAGAAGATCGAACAGGTGTACGAAAATACCCTGAATAACCCCGCCGATATTCCGGTGCAGCTGTGTGCCGGTATCTATATCGACGATAAAAACAACATGGACGTCTATGCCGCCTGCGACCGGGCAAGACTCGCCTGCCGCAGCCTCAAGGGCGATTACGGACGTAAGTACCGGATGTTTGACCGGGAGATGTTCACCGTCTACCGGCGGCGCAGACACATCCTCAACCAGTTTGAGGACGCTCTTGAAAACGGCTACATCAAGCTCTACTTTCAGCCGATTATCCGCACCGTTACCGGGAAGATCTGTGATATGGAGGCACTTGCCCGCTGGGTGGATCCTGAAAAGGGGATGCTCCCGCCGGGACAGTTTATCTCTATTCTGGAGGATAACCGCCTGATCAATAAGCTCGATTTCTATATGCTCAAAAAGATCTGCGAAAGCCTGGTGGAGATGAAATCCCAGGATATCCCGCTGGTGCCCGTCTCGGTGAACCTGTCGCGTATCAACTTTGAGCTGTGCGATGTGGTGGAAGAGGTGCTGGCCATCGTGGACGAGTATAATATCGCCCATAATCTCATTACCATCGAGATCACCGAGAGCGCGTTCATCCAGAACCAGCAGTTCCTGGAGAACCAGATCAACCGCTTCCGTGAGGGCGGCTTCAATGTGTGGATGGATGACTTCGGCAGTGAGTATTCCTCTTTGAATACCCTGCAGGAGTATTCCTTCGATCTCATCAAGCTGGATATGCGTTTTATGAAGAACTTTAGTCTCACCGGCAAGAACCGCCTCATCCTTTCCGACATTATCAGCATGATTTCCAAGCTGGGGGTCCATACCCTGGCGGAGGGCGTGCAGACAAAGGAACAGCTCCGTTTCCTGAGAGATGCCGGCTGTGATAAGGTGCAGGGCTTCCTGTTCAGCAAGCCCATGCCCTGTGAGTATTTCTATAAAAAATCCGTGGTGTTCAAGACGCTGGAATACGATGATCTCAAGCGAGAGGACTATTACCGGCGTATCGAGAGCGTGACACTGGGTTATCCCACGCTGCCGGACTATGAAGCGGGCTTCTCCGGTGATGCCAGCGGCACACCCTCTGCGGTGCTGGAGTTCAAGGGCGAAACCTGCAAGATCCTCAAGGCCAACAATTCCTATAAGAATCTGTTGGAAATGATCGGCCTGGACAAGGAGATGGTCTACGGCGATTACTACGACTGGGAGCTGACTCCTGCGCCGGAAATGCTGGCGGCTGCCAAAAAGTGTATGTCAGGACGTAAAAACGAGTCCATTGATAACTACTATGAGGGCGAAGTGAAGCTCTCGGCAAAGCTGGTGAGCATTGCTTATGAGCCGCGCACCGACACCGGCGCGATCCTGGTGATCGTGACGAAGATTGAACCGGGTCCCCGCCTGGTGGAATAATGACCTGCCCTGACCGTACAGGAGTTGTTATACGCAGCGTATAAAATTCCTGTACGGTCTGTATATTTTCGGGGGCTAATATGACACTTTTGCGTATAATTAGTCAGAACATCCAAATCGTGAGAATGCTTTTTGGTTATTATTTTCTAAGTGCCGTTTTGGTGGAATATCTTTGGAGGAAATAGATAATTACAATTTTGTAATTTATTTAAAATCCACAAAGTTGTTGGGATATGGTTCTCTCAACGAACTAAAAATCGTCAAAAAAGCGGAAAATGTGATGAAAATGCCTTTTCCTGGCGGGTTTTCCCGTTGTTTTCCATGAATAAAAATCTGCAAATAGACTTGATTTTTGAGGGATAACATAGTATAATACTCGTAATGAAACCTGTAAAAGTGTTTCAAATTTTATATACTTTTTAGGAGGAAAATCACAATGAGAAAGTCAAAGATTCTTGGCATTGCTCTTGCTGCTGCTATGGTATCTTCTGTCGTCGTAACTGCTGCTTTCAGCGTAAGCGCTGATGAGCCTCAGCCTCAGGTTACTTCTGCTGGTATTGTTGCCGGCAACACTGTTGGTATCACCGGTTCTTTCAACGGCTGGGCTAACGGTAAGGATGTTCAGATGACCAACAACAACGGCGTTTGGGAAGGCACCATCCAGGTTGATAATGTAACCGAGGACATGGTGGGCGTAGCTCAGAAGGATGACGGTACTGGCAATAAGGTTGACAGAACCGATATTACCGGCAAGGCTATTACCTTCAAAGTTCGTCTGAACGGCGAGTGGACACATAGCTGGGGCGATTTCGAGCCTGACTTTGATCGTACATGGAACAGCCAGACCGACTGCGCAGTTGCTGCTGAGGTTGGCAAGCCCATCACCATCAACGTAAAGCTCGACACCACAAAGTGCGCTGCTGGTTCTTCCATCACAGATCCTGCTGATGGCGATGCTTGGCAGGTATGGCCTGTTGAGTACAGCGTAGTTGAGTCTGCAGCTCCTGCTGAGGAGTCCAAGGAAGAGGAGTCCAAGGAAGAGGAGTCCAAGG
>ONEU01000023.1 GCA_900316925.1 uncultured Eubacteriales bacterium | reverse complement strand
TATGGTGGGTATAGCTTAGCTGGTTAAAGCGCCAGTTTGTGGCACTGGAGATCGTCGGTTCGAATCCGATTACCCACCCCACTTTTTCTTGCTTGTGCTCACGCAGTCGGTAGCGGCTGCGTGAGTTTTACAAGTTTCAATGGGGTGTCGCCTAGTGGTTAAGGCAACGGACTTTGACTCCGTCATCGCTGGTTCAAATCCAGCCATCCCAGCCATTTTTCTCTGTATGACTCATTAGCTCAGTTGGCAGAGCACTTGACTTTTAATCAAGGTGTCCGGAGTTCGAATCTCCGATGGGTCACCAAATTAGAAATCCTGTCGGTATCAATCGACAGGATTTTTTTATCGTGTTAAATATGCCTATCTCTGACCCATAGTCCATCTTAGAAATACAGATATTATTACAATAATAGGGTGTTCATCTTCCGGTCTGACGTCAGGATGACTTTTTGCTTACTCTATACGGGTTTTCAGCCATTCAAGCAACGCTTCGCAATCAGAATCTCCGGATGCAATGTCAAGAATAAGCTGTATCCGTTCTTTGGCAGAATATTTTACGTTGACTCCGTTCAGCTTCAAAAAGACAAGCATTGCATGAGTACCTATCCGTTTATTTCCATCAAGAAAGGCATGACCTTTTATCAGTCCGAAACCAAGATGGGATGCTTTTTTAATAATGCCCGGATAGAGCTCGCTGCCTCCAAATGTCTGGAATGGTGTATTGAGTGCGGCATCAAGCAGGCCTTTGTCACGGATTCCGTGAATACCTCCTTATCTGTCAATCAGCTGGTTCTGAAGAGCAATCACCTGTTTTTTGCTGAGTATTTTCATTTAGCAAGCTCCTTATAAACCTCGTCATTGACATCCATCAGTTTTTCGGATAGCGCCAGAACCTCGTTATCTCCGGCGGTTTCCGGAACAGTGTCATTGTCAAGAGTCATGCTGAATGGTATCCCTCTTACTGCTACTGAGCGTTTGAGGAATATTCTCAAAGCGGTGGAAAGATCAAGTCCTATTTTTTCATAAATCTCTGTAGCCTGAGCTTTCAGATCGTCATCAATGTCTTTCAATTGTCAATGTCTTATGGCTCTGAATCGAAAGAAACAGAGTACCTGACTTTTCATCAATATGTGCGGAGTTCGGATAGCCTCTCACTCATGTGGGAGGCTTTTTTATGTCGTCATGCAGATTGTTGCTGCCGGTTCGGATTACTTTTCCGGATATGTATTTTGTACAGTCTCTCACAAAAACGGTGATCCATGCCCAAAAGCATCTTGACAAACTATTTGGAGAGAGTATAATGGATATTAGGTAACGGATGTTGCGTAATGTTTGTTACAAAAAATGTCCCGTGAGACATAAAAAGGAGGAACTGCCATGAAAAATATGATCGGCTGCTGTGGCCTTGACTGTGAGAAATGCGGCGCCTATCTTGCGACCGTGAATAACGACGAGGAACTGAGAAAACAGACTGCAAAGCAGTGGAGCGAGTGGAACCAGACGGAGATTCCGCCCGAAGCCGTGAATTGTACAGGCTGCCGGAGTGAAGGTGTGAGGACGTATTACTGCGACTGTATGTGCGAGATCCGCAAGTGTGCGCTGGGAAAGGGATATGAGACCTGCCGGGAATGTGTTGACCGGGGAGATTGCCAGACGCTCAGAACCATCACAGACCATGATGAGGATGCCGCTGGGCGTGTGAAATAACTGGAGGCAGAATAATGAAAATACTGGTCATTAACGGAAGTCCCAAAAAGGAGGAGAGCGACACCCTTGTCATCACCCGTGCTTTTCTGGAAGGGATGAACGAGGTTTCTCAGAATGAGATACACACGATTCATGCCGTTGAGAAGGATATCGCATACTGTAAGGGGTGTTTCGCCTGTATGCGGAACGGGGGAATGTGTGTGCACCAGGATGATATGAGTGCGATCCTGGAAGAGATACTGGAAAGTGATCTCCTGGTGTTCAGCTATCCGCTGTATTGCTATGGGATGCCGGCTCCGCTGAAGGCGTTGATGGACCGCACGCTGCCGCTGTCGTCTATGGCCATGCAGAAGGTCGGGGACCGCTATGAGCACGTGGGACAGGCGTCTTTTGAACATCTGCGGTATGTGATGATCTGCGGCTGCGGATTTCCCAACAGTACGCATAACTTTGAGCCTGCGGTGGCACAGTTCCGACTCTGCTTCCCGAACGGCCATACCATTATCACGGTTCCTGAAAGTCCGATGTTCCATGCCCCGGAAGCTGCGGAGGTAACGGTCCCGCGGCTGGCACTTGTCCGGCAGGCCGGCAGACAGCTTGCCGAAACCGGTGAGATTGCGCCGGAGCTGCTTGCGCAGATCACCTCGCCGATGATTCCGGAGGACACCTATGCACAGATTGTCAACGGAACCGTATGACCCGCCCGGATAATAATGATGCCGCACATCGTTGGTGAAAACGAATGTGCGGCATTTTTTGCTGAGGAAAGCGTTATGGGATCCAGAGGGAGGACGGACAGTCTTCAAACGCATCGGGGGCAATGTCGGTCACGCTTTCGGGGAACCGGATATACGTCAGATTACGGCACCCCGCGAAAGCACGGGAGCCGATCTTTTTCAGAGTCTCCGGGAGATAGACGTTCCGCAGCTCCAGACAGTTTTCAAAGGCACGGACGGGAACGGCTTCGATGCCTTCGGGGATTCTGACACTTGTCAGAGAAAGCTTCATCTCATTTTCACACCGGCATTTGAAGGAAGCGCGGGCCTTTTTCTCCAGGGCGTCCACAGCGGCATACCACCAGCTGTTCTCGTCGGTCTGGTCATCGTGGGTATATTCGTTGTCCAGCAGGAACAGCGGCTCTGCCTGGGGGCACCAGAGAAACGCCGTATCCTGGATATCCGCCAGGGAGTTGGGGAGAAACACCTTCTGCAGGGAGGTGCAGCTCTCAAAGGCATATGCCTGGATGTTGAACGTGCCGTTGGGGATAAAGACGATCTCCAGAGAATCGCAGCCGGAGAAGCAGTTCTCGCCGATGACGGGATAATCTCCGGATTCCTCGGGCGTGAGGTGTTCTACCGGTTCATCATCCACCTCTTTCTTTTCCAGAAGCTCGGGAAGGGAACATTCCATTTTTGCAAGATTGATGATATGGGCAAGGTTCTTTTCCCGTCCGGGATGAACCGTCAGGTCATTATAATACAGGTCGGTGTCCAGCCCCGGCTTGGACAGCAGGTGATGTAATCCCGTGCAGCCTTTGAATGCGGCAGAAGCCAGACGGACGCCGGACGGCAGGATGAGCGTACTGAGGGAACTACAGCCGCTGAATGCTGCCTTACCGATCTCGCACAGGGTTGCGGGGAAATTGATGTCGATCAGAGAGGAGCAGCCGCAGAACGCTTTTTTGCCGATCGTAGTAAGACCCTCCGGGAGTTCGACAAAATTCAGGGACGGGAATGACGCAAAAGCCCCTTCGCCGATCTGTTCGATTCCTTCCTCCAGGATGACGGTGGAAATGTTCTCGGGGGAGGTAAACATATCACGGGTGACGGTACCGACGGTGCCGCTGATGGTCACCGAGATAATGGAATCCTCGGGAAAGTCCTCCAGAGAGATGGGGAACTCATCATAATACCCCTCTCTGGCATAGAGAGGGAGATCGGAGGTGTGAGAGACGGTCAGGTGGTAGAGATAATCCGAAGGCTGTTCTTCGTTGTACCAGTCCTGGTACACCTGCAGGAACCGCATCAGCTCGGAGAAAAACACCTCATCCCCGCAGAGGTCGTCCCAAAGCGCATCAATGCTGACAGACGGTTCCGGCTCGTCGGTGGTCAGGTCTCCGTTGTTCAGATAGTACTTGCCGGAACGCTCCTTTTTGGCAGAGAGCATACGGTCTTCAAGCTCACTGAGATTTTCCGGCGACAGGTTTTCCCGCAGCATTTTCGGAAATTCAAACCACAG
The DNA here is from genome assembly GCA_900316925.1 of uncultured Eubacteriales bacterium. GTDB lineage: Bacteria > Bacillota > Clostridia > Oscillospirales > Acutalibacteraceae > UBA1213. The sequence continues at coordinate 4,663 of ONEU01000023.1, read as the reverse complement.
ATAGCTCTGCCCGTCATTCTCAAACAGATAGGTATCCGGGTTCAGGAGAAATCCCTGTTGGGAGAATGCTTTGATGATTTCCACGGGAGGATCATCCTCCTCTCTGCACATCACCGTGAAATCCTCAAGGGTGGCAGCTTCCGCGAAAGGATCGTCGGGAAAGGAAGAGGTAACGCCCAACTGCTGTTCGGGAGAGAACGGGGCGGAGGGTTCGGGGGGGTTAGCCGTATAGAACAGAGAAGTAAAGGTATCCCCGTCGGGCAGAGGAAGACTGCCGGTATCCTGCAGGGTGATCTCCTGGGGGATGGAGGAGGTCGTGGGGGAGAAAAAATCCCGGTTTTCCTGGGACGCTTTCTGCTCTTCCTGTACCATGGGGTATTCGTCCAGATGAACGGTTGACATCAGGCTTGACAGCCCGGACAAGGGCTCCCCGAACCGGTTGGAATTTGTCGGGGATTCCCGGACGATCCTATCAGGCAGTGGGGAGACCGGCTGTTCCGCGGCATCTGACGGGTCATTCTGTTGCTCACCTGTCAGCGGAGCGGTTTTTTCTTCATCTGTGGACAGAAGATCGGGAAGAGGAGCATCCTCCTGCTTCAGGATGGGAAACAATACTGTCGGTTTCTCATCGGCGGGTTCCTTGTCAGGAATGATCGGTTCTTTTTCAAGGAAGCGCAGCTTGGAGGTTCTGTTGATCTTTCCGCAGTAGGAGCATTTTACAAAGTTCTGGATAGTATGGACCATCAGGACGTGCTGACACTCGGAGCACAATGCCGAAAGATGACTGATCTCGGCGGTTTCACTGATAGCCCCGCAAAATGGACACTCGGAATAATCCTGAATTGCGTCAGTCTGAAAGAGCTTGTGACATTCGGCACATTTGACGGGAATTTTAGCCATAGTATTACCTCATTTCATTCATCACGGGTGCGGGTTGAATCGTAGAAAGAGTTCACGAAACAAAACTGTATACAGGATTATCATACCATATTATATAAAATGATTCAAGCTTCTATCGGCTTTTTGTGTAATATTTAATGGCGGCGGAGTGCTTTGAAAAAGGGGAAACAAAAAACGGCGGACAGGGGATTCCTGTCTGCCGTGTGTATCAGTAGCAAAGTACCTCATGTCCGTCCTCCGTGACCAGCACCATGATCTCCCACTGTGCGGAGGGTTTTTTGTCTGCGGTATAGATGGTCCAGTTGTCGTCCTTATCGACATAAACGCGGTCTGTCCCCATGTTCACCATCGGCTCGATGGTGAAGATCATACCCGGTACGAGCAGCATTTCCTCGCCTGCCTTGGAGACATAGCTTACCCACGGGTCCTCATGGAATTCCAGTCCGACGCCGTGACCGCCGATCTCCCTGACCACGCTGTATCCGTTTTTGACGGCGTGTTCATGCACAGCCTGCCCCATGTCACCCAAAAATGACCAGGGCTTCACCTGTTCCAGACCAATCTCCACACATTCCTTAACGACATCCACGAGTTTTTTCTTTTCGGGGCTGACGTTGCCGATACAGAACATACGGGAGGAATCGGAGAAATAGCCGTGATAGATGGTAGAGACATCCACGTTGATAATATCGCCGTCCTTGAGCACGACCTTATCGGAGGGGATTCCGTGGCACACGATTTCATTGATCGAGGTACACACGCTTTTAGGATAGCCCTGATAGTTCAGGGGTGCGGGGATACCGCCAAGCTCCGCAGTTTTCTGGGAGACGAGATCGTCGATCTCCTGCGTGGTCATTCCCTCGCGGATATGCTCAGCTACATAGTCCAGCACTGCGATATTGATCTGACAGCTTTCGCGGATTGCCGCAATCTGTTCAGGTGTCTTGATGATACTGTGATCCGGCACTTCATGTCCCTGACTTTTGATAAAGGAGATTTTCTCATCAAACTCCTCGTGACATTTTTTGTACTTTTTTCCGCTGCCGCACCAGCAGGGGTCGTTTCTTCCGATTTTCATAGCACATTTTCTCTTTTCTTTGTAAATTTCAATTATTATTATACGCCTCTTTTTCTCAAAAGTAAACACCTTCCTGATTCACCCCAGGAAAATCAATTTTCACCTGCCAGTTACCGGGGAAAACCTTATTCTGGCGAAAAAAAGGTTTTCTCCGGACCCCTTTCCAAAATTCGCTGCGGCACAAGCCTTGCAGCTGTTGACGAGGATAGATTTTTAAGGATTGAGGGTCTGTACACGTTTTCTGACGAGATGATGCAGCACCTACTTTACTCCCATGCATATAATAATAAGGGAAAGCAACCGATGCTTCCTGAAAAGAACTGTAGATACAGTACGGATGTGAAAACCGACGGCTGACGGAAGCTGTTGCTGAATGTCCCGAAATCTGATAGAAGGAGTTGAATAGTAATGTTGTGCGGATATGATTGTTGTCAGAACGAGGAACGTGTACGCTGCAACAGATGTATGCAGGGTGTTATGGTGTTGGTGGGGATTATCGGCGGTCTGGTCTTTGCTGCTGCTGCGGTGCTGCTCTTTATCAATGCGCTGCTCACGGCTCCCTTTACCGCGCTGCTCACGGCGCTGATTACCGGCATTGTATTCCTGTTTGCGGTGCTGATCGGCGCCTTTGCCTCCGGGAGAGGTTCCGCTCTGCGTGCCTGCATCCGCTGTCACCTCGGCGGCCTGTTCTTCGGCATCTTCGGTACGATCGCTGCGGGCAGTATTGCCGTCTCGGTTGATCTTGCGGTCGGCTCTGTGATCGGCGCCGTAATGATCGGTCTGACAGCCTTTTTCTTTGCGTTTATGCTTATCAGTGTCCTGTTTCTGGTGCGTTGTCTGACGGATTGAATGTCTTGACGAAACGCCTGTGTGAACCGGACAGCAATCTGTTACAGCGGGGTGCTGCTGCCTGCGGGAGCATCCCGCTGTTTTTTTGACGAATTTATCCAATTATAATTCTAAATAAGAAAATACTTATCAGCGTTATTTGTTATAATGTAGTGTGAAGTTTATGAAAGACAGGAATGTGCAGGTATGAGAATCAGACATAAACCATGGGCGAGACCGGAATTAGAGGCAAGCAGCTTTTTTGTGCAGCAGCCCGATCAGCTGAAGAACCGGTGGCTGGAGCAGTTCCCGACGGAGCGGCCGTTTTATCTGGAGCTTGGCTGCGGCAAGGGCGGCTTCATCTCACAGGCGGCCTTCCGGAACCCGGAGATCAACTATCTTGCCGTTGATATCAAGTATGAGATGCTGGGACTTGCCAAGCGGAATGTGGAGAAAGTCTATGCGGCAGGCGGCCGTGAGCCCGATAATGTGCTGCTGACCGCTCACAATATTGAACGCATTGATATGATGCTCGGACCGGAGGATCTGGTGGACAGGATCTATATCAATTTTTGTAATCCCTGGCCGCGTGCCAAGCATAAGAAGCGCCGTCTGACGCACCCGCGGCAGCTGATGCATTACCGGGATTTCCTCAGGGACGGAGGAGAGGTGCATTTCAAGACAGACGATGACGAGCTGTTTGCCGAGAGCCTGGAATACTTTCAGGAATGCGGTTTCACCGTAACCTATCTCACCTACGACCTGCATTCGTCAGGCTATGAACCGAATATCATCACAGAGCACGAAAAGATGTTTTCAGACGAGGGGATCAAAATCAAGTTCCTCATAGCCCAGAAGACCGGGCTTACCGTGAAGGAGGAGCCAGAGCTGACAGAGGGTGATCAGATTGAAAGGAAAGATTAAGAAAACGGCAGCCATCGCAGGGCTGACCCTGACGCTGATGCTGTCGGGATGTTCGGATGCGGCCTTTGGTGCCGATTCCATGCTGCGGCCTCCCCGTGCCACGGGGGACAAGGCCGAGATACAGGACATTCTGTCCAAGGAAGCAGGCGGCAGCTATACTCTGAAATATCCGCAGGCAGGCGACAACCGTTCTGCGATCATCATGCACAATGAGAACACCAAAAACGAATATGCCCTGGCGCTGTATTCCACCGAAAAGGATACCAAGCTGAATGTGTCGGTCATCACCTACCGGGAGAATGCCTGGGAATGTGCAGGAACCTTCTCCAACACGGGGTCGGGAATTGACCGTGTGCTGTTCAAGGACATCAACGGCGACAAGAATGAGGAGATCCTCATCGGCTGGACGGCCTATAACTCCGCCAAAAAGACCATGACGGCGTACTCCATGACCAGCGAGGGCGTCTATGAGATGAAGGTGGACGAAACCTACGATGAACTGGTGGTAGCCAATATCGTCAATGATAAAGCGGATGATATCGTGCTGCTGTCCCTGAGCACGCAGGAGGCACCGTCCACGGCGACCCTGCTGCAATATTCCGAGGAAAAGAAGCGTCCGATAGGAAAATATTCCCTGGAGCTTGATTCCGCCGTGATCGCCTTTACGGGCATCACCGTAGGAGAGGTAGCCGTGAATACGGAGAATGCCGACGGTATCAAGATCACCGCCACCGGTGCTCCCTCCGAGACCTCCCATCAGGAATCCTCCAGGAAGGAAAGCTCCCGTGCGGAGACCGGCCCACAGAGTTCTGCACAGGAGGAGAGCAAAAAACCGGGGACTGTCAATGAACAGTCCGGCGTTGGGGAATCCTCCAAGGCGCAGCAGAGCCGACAGGAATCCTCACAGGCGCAGCAGAGCCGACAGGAATCCTC
>ONEU01000194.1 GCA_900316925.1 uncultured Eubacteriales bacterium | reverse complement strand
TAAATGTTCACTACTCTGGTGCTGAAATCCATATATAAAGCCATACGGGGCACAGCAGTTATATAGGTTAGTTCCAGGGATGGATCAGCATCCAATTCGTTTGCGTCGTGGCTGCTTCCGGTGAAGACATGTCCTGGGGCCTTGCGAAGCCGCTGCGCATTGACTTCCTTTACGCGCTGTACCACTTCAAAGAGACGGGCTCGTCCGGAGATTTTGTTCGCCTTTAAGGCAGGAGACACCGCGAGACATATTGTTTTCTCTGTCCGGGAGGCATCCGCTACGACAAGATTCGTAGTCAGCGGGTCCATCTTGCGCTTGACGCACTCGACGGAAGCATAGAATGACTTCAGGTCGATAGCGAGGTATGTGCGTTGATTATTGATCCTCGGTTCGACAGTTGCGGGCACCGATGCTCCTCCTCTCCTCTGTTCTTATATGACGATTATATCAGACTCGGGAAGGAATGAAAAGTACAGCCTCATCTTGTTCCCTAAACCGCATCTTTTCTCTTATTCTTCTCACTCCATCAGATTGCCACAAGCGTGCAGATATGCTACAATAATAATCGAATTCTCTTCAGAAAGACTGTGTTTCCATGAAACTGACCATTCTGACAGATAACACAACCAGAATTGTCGCATATTACCTGGGTGAGCCTCAGTCTGCTATTACATTGAATGTGATGGCTTGAAATGTCTTTTCGATACCGGCTACTCAAGGGAAAGCACCCTTTGGTCTCAGGTTTCTTGATGAGACTTGGGAACCGGACGATATGCCCGACGATACAGCTATGGTCTATTGCGGACGTAATGGCTTCACCATCATAACAGGCTGCAGTCATGCCGGGATCTGCAATCTCACGGAATATACCAAAGAAGTCTGCGGAGATAACCGTATCGAAGGAATTATCGGGGGTTTTCATCTTCTCGAAATGAATTCTCAGACAGATTATACCGTTGACTATCTCAAGAGCCTAAGACCAAGGCTTCTCTTTCCCTGTCACTATTCCTATTTTCACGCCCGGGCAGCCCTGCAGAATGTAATGCCGGTTAAAGATGTCTGTGTCGGAGATGTTCTGGAAATTGAGTAAACAGTGGTCACACTCTACTTTTCGGGAGGTACAACATGTTAAACCCCGCTGAGTATCTGCTTACTGCACGTGATCCGGAAACCTATGTAGCTCTTGCTGTTGAAGATTTGATTTCAACGACGGACGGTGCCGCTCTTCATATAAGCGGAGAGCTTTCAAAAGAGTATCTCGGTATGCTCTCTTTATATGCCATCCGAAGGGCAAGCAAAATGTTTACAGAAGGCATGCCTTATTACAAACTGGTCAAGCTTGCTCATAGTTCTTTTGATCCTGATCACATGAGTGACAAGCTAATAAGATGTCTAAATGACCTGCTTTCTTCTGTAAATGAAAAGGCGGAACAGCAAGCTGCACCTAGTCCTTCTTTCGAAGAGCTTCATCTTTCCGCTGCCACGCAAGACAAACTGGTCAGCGTCGGAATACTCTCTGTCCCGGACCTCCTGAAGCTAAGCAGAAATGAGCTTACCATGATACGCAATCTGGGAGACAGCATTACGGATGAGGTTTCTTCAGCTTTGTATGACCAGGGCTATAAAAACAAGGCTGTAGATCTTGCGTTTCCCGGCTCTGCGGTGAAAGAGATAGAGAAGGCAATGAAAGATCCTTCCTCCGTCTTCAGTCTTAATGTCAGTGGCTGGCTCCGCACCAGGCTCTACAGGAATGGAGTACGATCTATTTCCCGTCTGAAGTCCATGAGTGTCGATGAACTGGCGGAGCTCAAGGGTATTTCTTATGACGACATCCTGGAAATCAGCGCCGCAATGGATGAGCTGCAGTAATTAATCTGAACAGGAGTGAATCAATCGATGGAAAAAACGCTGCTCTGCCTTAGTCTGGCTGCAATATCTGCAGGCCTAATTGCCTTTAAACCTGCCAATGCATCTGCAAAGGCAGCGGATAATGCATTTTACAAATTGAAAAATCTCTTTCATATTTGAGAGACATATTACAATGAAAAGAGGGTTCCGAGTCATGAGTAAACAAATGCTGCCCCGGGACTCCGTTCAGATGAACGCAAGAAAGGCGTTAAACGGAAATGCCAGGTGTGTCCGGTCTGTAATGGCAGCCCCTGTACAGGAAGGACTCCTGGCCCGGGAGGCAAAGGCTCCGGAAAGACATTTATGAAGATGGTAGGCTCAAGGGCTTCTCACCGGCTGTTCTTAGTGCGCCCGGCGAGCGCACGATCTATGGAAAGCACCTCGGAATCATCTCTCCGAGGTGCTTTGCTCTTCCTTCTTCTGAATATAGGCTTTTCACCGAGCCTTGATTTTCTTCTCTTTCTCATTTATAATCTGTCTTCGTTCACAGAAGGAGGAAAGCTGGCATTATGATTTTTGTCCTTGAATTTCTTGGCACCATAGCATTTGCTATCTCCGGTGCCAGCACCGGGGTTCAAAAAAAGATGGATATCTTTGGCGTATCTATTCTGGCTATGACAACAGCCGTTGGAGGTGGTATCCTTAGAGATATTATTCTGAATGTTACCCCTCCCGCTGCTTTTCATAATCCTGTTTTCACACTGATGTCAATTGCTACCGGAATCATTGTTTTCTACATTGTCCGGCAACATTACAACTTTTATCAGAAGCCTTGGGGAGAAATTCTGCTGCGTACTTTGGACGCTGTTGGTCTGGGCTTGTTCACGGTAATCGGGGTTCAGACTGCTTTTGTACATGTTTCTGAGTCCAACTCTTATCTTGCGGTTTTCGTTGGCGTAGTTACAGGTGTAGGTGGCGGTATTCTCCGCGATATTCTTGCAGGGAATACGCCGTACGTATTGGTAAAGCATTTCTATGCCTGTGCTTCTTTGATCGGCGCAATAATCTGTGCACTTCTTTGGCCTTATACAGGATCTGTTCCGGCGATGCTGGCTGGCGCGATCATCATCGTTGTACTGAGAAACATGGCAGCTCACTATCATTGGAGTCTTCCGAGAATCGATTAATAATGCTGACGTGGAAAGGGTGAAATGAATCCTGATGAGGCAACTATACCGGTTATTATTCTATCTGCTCGGACAAATCATTCTCGCTGCGGGACTTACGCTCAGCACGAAAGTGCACTTGGGTGTCTCCCCTATTTTGTCTACTGCATACTGTGCCTCCGAGCTTACAGGATGCACCATTGGAGACGCTTCATTGATTGTGTATATAGTCTGCATCGTAACGGAGGTCATTCTCCACTTTCGTCTGGAGATTGACTGGTCTGATAAAAAGAAAATCATTATTTCTGATCTACTCCAGTTACCGGTTAGTTTTCTTTTCACGCGTCTGATGGATCTGCTTAGCCATCATATACCTGATTATTCAGGTTTACTTCTCTATCGGATTCCATTACTGTTCCTTGCAATTCTGTTTGTCGGGACCAGCGCTGCAATGACACTGGATATGAGACTCATTGCGAATCCAGCAGATGGAATTGTACCGGTCATCTTCGATGTAAGCGGTCTCCAGCTTGGTCTTACAAAGCGCCATATCTTTGTGACGCATAAACACGCAGATCTATTATAAAGCACTGCAAGTTGGAGAAACCTCTATATGATATTTTCATATCATTCGGAAATCTATAAAATGATTATAAAAAGGCGGATGACATTTTACAGCCATCCGTCTTTTTTCTGGTTATGCCATTTTATTTAGTGCTCTTCATGTTCAATGACTTCTATGGTTGCAATATTCCGGCGCTTTACTTCCTGGTTTGTTCCAGGAAGATCATAGTTATCGTTCAGATTCGCAAATCGAAGCCAGTTGTGGAAATCATCAATTTGACTGCCTGATGCCCAAAAGTCAATATAACTATGGTCTTCCAAATGAATTCTGATTGTCTTCATATCTTCCTGAACAGTTTCCTTTCCATAATGTGGTAACTGATTGTAACACGATTCTCTGTCAATTATCTGTTAAGATATCTCATTTTCTGGCCGTACCGGATCTGCTCTTTTTTTAATTGCAATATCTATTCTATGCTTCTGCAAAAGCCGCAGATGAGCAAATTCAGCCTGATTCTAAATTCTATTCCATCATAAAGCTTCGGAGTAATCCGGACTGGACCTTAATCCCGAAGCTTTCTGTAGACAGCATTTGGCCAGATACTGATTATTCTGCTCTATGCTCTGATCGGTTATATTGCCGGGAAATGCGGTCTGGTTAACCCCGATCAACGAAAGTACCTTACCAAAATCTGTACTGACCCCATCATGCCCTTGTGCAGTAGACACGATTTAACGTTATATCCGGTAACCATATCGGCTGTTCTCCATATAATCATATACTCCGGAATACCATTAAGAAAGAAGCTGTCCGTTTTTTTGGACAGGTCTTTTGTTATGATATCACCATGAAAACATGCTAAACGAACAGGAGGTTATAAGGATGAAAGGTTACTATACTGCCAACGGTTATTATGGTTTGGTCGAAGGAAGCTACATTCTCTTTTCTGATGAGTCTGATTATTATGATTTCATGGATCAGGAAAGTGATGCGGCATGATCAATTCCGGTTTCTGATGACACATTCTAACGGAGCCTACATTTGCATTGACCTGAAAAGCTATTATGCGTCAGTTGAATGTGTTGCCCGTGGTCTGAATCCCTTGGATGGGAAACTACTTGTCGCTGACCCGAGTCGTTCAGACCAGACGATATGCCTGGCTGTTTCCCCTGCTCTCAAAGAAATTGGGGTACCATCCAGGCCCCGTCTTTTTGAGGCAAAACAGGCAATCCACCTATATGAAGCCAGATATCATACCAAGGTCAGTTATGTGACGGCTGTCCCAAGAATGGGTGAATACGAACGAATATCCGCCGAGATCTACGAGATCTACCTGCGGTATGTCTCACCGGAGGATATTCTTGTCTACAGTATAGATGAATGTTTCATCGACTGCAGCAGATATCTGGAATCTTATGAGCAGGAAGCGGCCAGAAGCGGTTTGGAAGCGGCCCGGATTATGGCGATCACTATAATCCAGGATGTACTCAAAACAACAGGCATTACGGCGACGGCAGGAATCGGAACAAACCTGTATCTGGCCAAGGTCGCAATGGACATCGTTGCGAAGAAGGCTCCGCCGGATAAAGACGGGGTTCGGATTGCCGAGCTAAACGAGAACAGTTACCGCTTTCTTCTGTGGGAACACAAACCCCTGACGGATTTCTGGCAGATCGGGCGTGGAAAAGCCAGACGCCT
>ONEU01000037.1 GCA_900316925.1 uncultured Eubacteriales bacterium | reverse complement strand
CGCTCCACAGGCTGCCGAGCACGATCGGGCGGTTCCTGTCGCCCATCTGAAATGCCACGACAACCTCCGAGCCTACCTCCGGCAGTGCATAGGCACCGTGATCGGCTCCTGCATAGCCGCTCATCACGGGTATCCAGCCTGTCACGTTCTTCCCGCTCTCGCCAAGAAAAAGCTCCACCCTCACCTTTCCGGGGAAATCCTTATTGTAATTCTCCTTTACCGTGCCGGTGACTATCCCGCTGATGCTGCCGTCTGAAAAGCCCGGCGTCACTCCTCCCAGATCATCATACAGACCCATTTATATCCAACCTTTCGATTCAAAAACAGTAGAAAAGCTCGATTCGCTGAAGTGGTGGCTGACCTCGCTGATGTAGTAGCTCTTGTCTGCCATTTCGTCAAGATCCTTGATCTTGAGATACCTGCCCGGAACGATCTCGGGCAGTCCCACAAGCTCCCCCTCCGCAAAGCAGCTATTTCTCTCCTCGGTATTCGCAATGGCCTGCGCCCTTGTTTTTGCCTTCGCTTCACTATCGGCGTCTGCGTCGATAAAGAACTGGGCAGGCGTCGGCGTTATGACAGGCGAATACTTCTCCGGAGTCTTGGCCTTGACCTTAGCATTCACGCTCTGGCATTTTACCGGGTCATAGCCTATGACGTTGATCTCCGTATCGAGATAATCCGCCATCATGGAAAACCGGAAAAGCTCCTTGCCAAGCTCCACTGTCATAATCGGGGTCTTGTTCTTTGCCGGGGTCCGGAAATATGCCTTGTCCATCAGAACAAAAAACTCCCTGTCTGATTTACCTTTGGCAATCAGCTCGTTTTTGACAAAGTTATAATCATTGGTGCTCTGGGACACGGGAGAGGTAAGGTTATCCGAAGTGGCGTCACACTCCACCGAACAGAGCTTGGAATAACTGCCCATGAGTTTTTTGAAGATGTCGGAATAATTCTTGTCTTCATACAGCAGACGCTTCACGCCGCTTGTCATCATCAGCTTTCTCACGTCCATCAGCTTTACCACCAGCATGGGGATGTCCTGGAACTCAACTCCAAGCCCTGCCACATAGCCCTTGAAAATGGGGGTAGTATCTGAAAGATAGCCCAGCTCTATGGTCATAATCGTGCCCAGCTTGAAAGCATTTTTGATCTTGCTTGTAATGGTGTGGCTCTTGACATCATAGCAGTCACCGATCTTGATGAGCACCATGCCTGCCGATTCCAGCGACAAGGTGACAGTCATTTCAATTATCGTAAGATTCAGAGTAGATAAAAGCTCGCTGCCTGATGACTTTATCTTCATTGCAGGAACAACATAGTTTCCGTATTTATTCTCGAGCTTTGAACTGTCTGTCGTTAAAGACATCAGATCAGCCATGTTTTCACCGCCCTTTGCTTATGATCAGTCCCTGTCGTTGATCGAGGGTACTTTGAGCACCGTCCCCACCGGTATATCAAGGGGATTCATAATATTGTTGGCATCTGCAATGCGCCGCCATTCCCTGACGTCACCGTATTCCTTTTCGGCTATGTTCCAGATGCTGTTGTCCTCCGTCATTGTCCTTGCCTTTGTTCTGTCGGGCGAAAGCAAGGGACTCATCCTCTCGCTTGCCGCCATGTTGAAGCCCTTCATGTTAAAATCCACAACCGCCCTGAGGGGCTTGCCTGATTTATCAAACATGGTATAGGTCACGCCAACGCTCTCGGCATAGCCTGCAAACATCAGCGATCCCCACACAAAAACACATCCCGGCGGCTTGTGCTTGTCACCGTCGATCTTGGTAAGAGACGACAGCTTGTCTATCGTGGTGGTCATGCTCTTCTCAGGCGCATCCGAAAAAAGGCTTACCACCGATCCGACCACATTTTTGACCGAAATAAACTGGTCATCGTTGAAATAAAGCTTTACAGTCAGCGTTGAGAGATTGCTGCCGTTATAGCTGACAACCGGCTCATCCTCTTTGCGTCTTGCCTGGTTCGTGTATTGGGAGCTGTCTCTGATAGTGTATTCAGAGGGATTGTACTGTACGGATATCGGTGATGATTCTTCGCCCTCCACAACGATCATTGCCTTTCCTGCCATGAGCTTACTGGCTGCCTTCACGGCGGCATTTGAAAGTGCTGATGTGAAACCCATTATGTCCCCTCCTTCTGATAGCGTTTACGGTCTTCCCGCCTTCGGGAAACGATTTATGAATATCTGGATCTGTCAAGCCTGAGCTGTGCTTTCAGCCTGTTGATCACTTCATTGGATAGCTTCTGAACGTCTGTGGTCCTGAGCGCCACAGCCTCCATCTCCTTCTGCTTTCTTACCACCTCGTCAAGCTGCTTTGTGTTGATACGGGTCTGTTCGTCCACCTTCGTGATCTGTGCGGAAATCTCCGTCAGTGCCCTGAGTGAAGACGTCCCGGTCGTTACTGCCTGCGAGATCGGTCTGTTGGGATCAGCACCGTCGATCAGATTACCAAAGCGGCTTACCAGATCATCCTTTGATACGACTTTTGTTCTCGGAACAGAAGAGTTGATGATCTCTCCGCGGTCCATCGAGGGGGTGACTGGTCCTGAATATTTCAGAACGGCAGCCGTGTCGGAATACTGTGTGCTGTCCTGAACCGGGGAGGGTGTGCCCGCCGGCTGGTCACTGTTTTCCGGCTTACCCTGAGCAACTATCAGCTGATAGCCGGAATAACCGTATGCAGGAAAAGTCATTTCATCTTCGGGAGCTTCCCTTTCACCGGGAGGCGGCTGCAGAAGCGTGATACTTCTGACGGGCTGTACCGTGCTTCCGGAGGTTGAACGTCCCTGCGCCTGCTGCGTAAGACTTCTTACATTTTCAAAACCTCTTTGACCGACACTTTTTTGATAATAAACAATAAGCTCTCTTGCAAGTGCGTTGCCGGAAGACTCAGCCGCCCTGTTCAGATCCGCCGAAACATCACGGCTCCTTCTGAGCAGTTCCAGAAGTCCCTCTTCACTTTCCGTCATACCCTGCACAGCTTCTGCGCTGTCACGGGTATGGAGTCTCCTGACGGTCAGTGCAAGCAGTTCAGTTCGTCCGGCGTCACCACGGGCACCGTAAGCATCCGTCATCACTTTTTCATTTGTCTGACCGGACAGATTATCCCCGCTGTTCAGCAGAGTGAGTGCTTTAGCAAGAGCACCGCTGCCCGGAGCCTGATCCAGCGCCTGTCTCAAAAGCATCGGGGTTCTGTCTGATATGCCTTTGTATTTTTGTCCTACCCTCGTAAAGTATGCCGACCCCTGTGAAATATAGGAATTCATCTTCAGCATACCATTTATCTTGTTTGCAAAGCTCTCCACAGCCCTTTTTGAAGCTGCCGTAAGCCCGGCTGACCGGTCATTCAGTCCGCTGTCATGGTTTTCGGCCCTGTGTATCAGCGAAGCACCTTCCGGATAGGCTTGACCACCGGTGGCGGTGATTGGTTTGCCTTTGATTACCTCCGGTTGCGTCTCACTTTCGGAGCTTTCTGTTCTATGTACGAGTGAAGCACCTTCCGGGTAGTCTTGACCGCCGGTAGCGGTGATCGGTTCGCCTTTGATT
>ONEU01000192.1 GCA_900316925.1 uncultured Eubacteriales bacterium | reverse complement strand
TCATGCGACAGCTTTGTTATAATACCACGTTCTTCTCCATTTGTCAACACTTTTTTTAAACTTTTTTCTTTTATTACAAATTGTATATTCTGACAGTCGTATTTGTGCTACGATCGGAGTCTATGCTTTTAGTTTTTACTATCTGTATATCATTTTCATGCAAAAACCGCCTCCGGCAAATGCCTTCGGCGGTTCTTAAAGTTATTTTCCTGTTACAGTAAAATATTTGATGGCTATTTTTCCTGAGATATCTGTCACCGTTACCTTGATCTGATAGGTTCCCTTACCGGGGATCCTGACGCTGACCGAAGACACTTCCGAATAATCCTTCACAAGCGTCCAGCCGTTATCCCCTGCCTTCATTCTTTCGACACGGAAATAATACGGTGCGGTACCTTTTTCGGCCAGCAGCCTGACTTTGACTGTTCCGCCTGCCGTCACGCTTGCTGCCCCGATTTCTGATGTATTGACAAGTGCGTTTGCTCATTTGACATACAGCGTCATATCCTTATTGACGATCTTACCGGAGCTGTCCTTGGCTTTGACGCGTACGATATAAGTGGTAGCGGCCTTAGGGGTGATCTTCACCGAGGTTCCTGTTCCGTAGGTACGGGCCTGCGTCCAGGCGGTCTGGCTCTTCCTCTTGTAGAAAACAGCATATTTCTTTGTGCCCGTTCCGCCGGTAGAGGCGCAGCTCACGGTGACAGCTTTACCAAGAGTGATCGTTGACGCGGATAGTCTGGAGGTATTCTTCAATGCGGCTTTCACCGTGACGGTCATATCCTTATTGACGACCTTGCCGCTGCCGTCCTTTACCTTGACTCTGACCGTATAGGATGCAACGGTTCGCGGTCTGATGGTTACGGATGTGGCAGTTGAATAATCCTTAACCTTCGTCCAGCTTGTCTGCTTGGCGCTCTTGTAATAGACGGCGTATTTTTTCGTACCGGTACCGCCTGTGGAGGCGCAGGTCACTTTCACGGTATTGCCAAGAGTGATAGCCGAAGCGGAGATTATTGACTGGTTCCGGAGCGGCGCAACGGTTTTGAGGGTAAGATTTTTTCTGACAACGGTTCCTTTGGCATCCTTTACCTTGACCCTGATGGTATAGACGGCGGCCGTTTTCGGTTTGATCAGAACGGTGGTACCGGTAGAATAATCCTTTGCCTTTGTCCAGCTCTTCTGAACGACGCTCTTGTAGTAAACGGCATATTTCTTCGTACCGTAACCGCCTGAGGAAGCACAGGTTACCTTCACGGTACTGCCGACGGTCATGCTGGAGGCTGAGAGCTTTGACAGATTTTTGAGCGCTGCATAGACCTTCACGGTAAGATTCCTGTTGACGACATTCCCGTTGGTATCCTTCGCCTTGATCCTGACCGTATAGGCGGCCACGGTTCTGGGCTTGATCGTAACGGTCGTACCGGTGGAATAATCGGCAGCTTTTGTCCATTTCGTCTGCTTGCTGCTCTTATAATAGACAGCGTATTGTTTCGTTCCCGTTCCGCCTGTGGAGGCACAGGATACCTTGACGGTACTTCCGAGCACGATTGCGGACGACGACACCTTGGAGGTGTTTTTCAGCGCAGGATTCACCCTGACAGAGAAATCCTTTTCGGTGACCCTTCCGGTGCCGTCCTTTGCCTTGACCCTGATGGTATACGTCGAAGCAGTCGCAGGCTTGACGGTGACAGTCTTATTGACGGCGTAATCCTGTGCCGTTGTCCACTCGGTATCTTCCGCACCCTTGTAGTAGACGCCGTATTTGATGACACCGGAACCGGAAAGCTGGCAGTTTACGGTCACGGTCTCTCCCAGCGTTATCACCGTTCTGGAAATCGTTGTCTGGTGATACGGCGCGTAGGTTACCGTCAGAGAGAAATATTTATCGGCGGTTCTGCCGTCCTTATCCTTGGCTCTGACACGGAGCGAATAAGTACCTTCCGCATCCGGCTTGAAGACGACCGATGACGAACTGCTGAAAGCGGTGTACTGCACATAGTCGGCTGCGGAGCCCTGCTTATAGGAAACCCCATAGGTATAGGGTGACGTACCGCCCTTTGCGGCGCATTTGATCGTCACCTGACCGCCCAGCGCCACCTGTACAGCGGAAATCGTGGATTGATTGACCAGCTGCTCCGGCTGCACCGTCAGGGAAAAGGTTTTCTCGGAGATCGTTCCGGAGGAATCCCGTACCTTGGTGAGAACGGTATAGGTTCCCGCAGCAGACGGCTTGATATCCACAGTTCTGTTGGTGCTGAAATCCTGCACCGTTGTATAGGCAGACGCAGTGCCCGGCTTATAGGATACCGCATAGGTATACGGAGCCGTTCCGTCCGCAGCCGCACATGTCACTCTGGCAGAAGCCCCCAGGGTAATCGTCTGTGCGGAGATCGTTGACTGGTTGGAAACGTTGTTGACAACGGTGACCGACTTGACAGCGGAAGAAGTATTGCCCTTGGCATCCTTTACGGAGATGCGCACGAAATACTGTCCGGCTTTTGCGGGCTTCCAGGTGCAGGAATCCGTTGCATTGTACGCCTTGAGGACTGTATAGGAGGCATCGGTGCTCTGCTTCGCTTCGATCTTATACTGGAAGGGCGCACTTCCGTCGGTGACGGCCCCCTTGATTGTGAAGGTCTTTCCGAGGACATAGGGTGACGGCGTTACAGAGACGGAAGCCTGTGGAGCCTGGTACAGACCGATCGTCAGTGAAGACGGTGTATACTGCATCGCAAACCGGCTGTTCTGATAGAACACATGGCTCAACACATTCTGCGTGAACTGTCCGCTGGTGGGACTTGCCAGGAGAAAACCGATACCGATCCGGCTCTGCTCCGCCCTGAGCTGCAGCTTTCCGGTGACAGAGGGATCCACAAGAGCCGTCGTGCAAAGCGTCACCTGATCCGTAATGTTCAGATTACCGGAGAACCTGACGCTGCTGTTGGTGCCGACAAGCATTGCGCTGTTGATAGAGAAATGGGAATCCGCATTGTCATGGATGGAGGTACCGGTACCGATCTCTGCAGAGCCCTGCGAAATATCAATGGCTGCTCCGCCCTTCTTCCCGCAGAAATTATAGCTGATCTCGGTATTGGAGAGGATCACCTTGTCATTGGCAGTTGCACAATAGACGGCGCTGCCGGTGGAAGCCTGGTTATAGCGTATTTTGGTACCGTTGGCGGATGTCAGGACGGAACCGCCCGTCAGATAGACAAGACCCGCATTACCGGTACTGTTACGCTGGAGGATACAGCCGTCCAGACGGACACTCGCCCCATCGGCGAAAATGGCAGGGCCGGTTACATTGGCGGCGCAGTTCTGGAGCGTCACGCCCCTGCCGAGGGTCACAGAGCCGCCCGTCGTCTTGATATAGCTCTGGTAGATGGATGCCCCGGCGGATTCATGGGAATAGACATTATCCAGGATCACGGCATTGTCAGGACTGTTGTCATAAGAACGGATGGTCAGCGAACCGCCGCTGGTAACCACAAAGCAGGGAGCGTTCCTTTCCCGGTTGCAGATGAGTATCTGACGGCCGCTCTCAGCCGGTTTGATGGTAATCGCCTTATTGATCGTCACAGAGCTGTCAATATAGGTTGAGCCTGAGAGCAGTACCGTCGCACCCGACGGAGCCGCCTGGATTGCTTCGTTCAGGCTCTTGTAATACACACCGTTCACCATGGCGGTATTTCGATTGTTGGCTGCGTCTCCGGTATTGAAGGTAATACTGGAATATACATTCAGGGAGGTATCATAGGCGTTGACGGTGTAGGTGCCGCCGCTGGTATCGGTGTACTGCATCTCCCAGGTGAAATCCATCACTTTGCCGTTTTTCACGATCTCAAAGCCGAGATGATTGTCGGCACAGCTTGCCGGGATATTAAAATACATCGTTCCGCTTGAGGGCTGATAAGTACTCAACGAAATACTTCCCTTACCCACATTCGAGCCTTTTGCTCTGGTATAGGTATCGGTATTATAGTAGTAGAACTTCGGCTGCTGGTGGCTGAGGTTCATGCTGTTGATGGCATTCTGGTAATCAGCGCTGACATTTGTCAGATAGCCGTACTTCCTGAAATAGTAGGTCAGATCAATGCCGAGGGATTTTGACGAATAGGCAGCCAGTCTCTCGGCAACGCTGACGTTTTTCAGATAGCCGTCAGCGGCATCGTTTCCGCAGCTCCCGTTGCGGAACATGGTGTCCACCTCTCCCCAGTAGCCGTGGTGATAGACCTCCAGATCCCACAGCAGATACAGGCACCACCAGTAAGTCGTATCCGCACTGTTGGTGGGACTCCAGAAGCTGTTCTGATCCTCCGGTGCGATCAGTTTCAGATCATACTTCGGCTTCTCTTTTCTCACGGCGATAGAGTCATACTGATAATGGTCAAGCACATACTTGATCGACCACATATTATTGGTCAGCTCCATGTACGTCCTGGTGGTATCATCAAGCGTGTGTCCGACCTCGTGCGGGAAGCCCCATCCGAATCTGCCCGCAATGAAGGACGCCAGCCAGTTATTATCCTGGATACAGATCATTTCCGGTGTTGCATACGCACCCGCATAAGGCTGGTTGACCTTTACGCCGAGACGGAGCTTGGCATACTGCTCGGGACGCAGACCGTCAAACGCCATCAGATAGTCGATAAACGCATCCCACTTCTTCATCGTATCGTGTGGATCAAGTCCTTCGGAAACGTATGCCTCCAGGGCACGCTCCAACGTCAGGGTGACGTAGGAGTATTTGGTATACAGCTCACAGACATTATGATAACCCTTCTCTTTGTTCTGATAATGGCTGTTATATTCCATCAGCGTGCTGAGAAAATCCTTTGTATCGTCCTGAAAACCAAAGGTGGGGATGTCGTCGCCGCCTTTGATGAACACCCTGACCTGATCGCTCTGCTGCTGTTCCGTATAGGGATTGATAATATAGATCAGGCCGCCGGGCTCTACCGTCGGAATCTGGTAGGTACTGAAATCCGCATGGATCTGGGGAGTGGTAATGACATTCCTGCCGCGCTGCAGCGTGACGGTCTTCTCCTCATGGCAATCGGAAATATGCTGCGTGAACATGATGCTCGGCAGCGGATCATTGGCGCCTGCCGTGACATAGATTTCAAGCTGTTCGCCGGGACTTGTCCAGACTGCCGTGGGCATTCTGTCCGTTGCGAACCAGCTTTTATTCAACTTGCCCGCCAGATCAATGTTCTTGCCGTTGCGGATCGGCGTAAAGGCACGGGGAAGCTGGGATGCCGGTGTGCCTGTAACAAGCGACAGCGCTCTCTGTAACAGATACTGATAGCTATCAGGCAGGCTGTAGGCAGTCGCCTTGTTCATCAGAGTCCTGATCTCGCTCTCGGAATAACCGGCCGAGACCTTCGTGAGCTTCTCATCCCCTGCCGGGAACAAGCCCTTGATCTGATTGATGACATCAAAGAAATCCCCCGACTCCTCCAGACGATAGAACTGCATCATCTGTCCCTGGGAGGTTCTGGAGGTCTGATGAACCGTGAACCAATCATCGGCATACATAGAAATACTGTACTCGGTATCCCCCACCTGCTTGGAGATATTGAAAACAGCTGCATCCTCCTGATTACTGACCAGGGAGCATTTCAGGCTGACAGGCGTTGCAGTAAACGCCATCTGGCCATAGGTAACGATATCGAGATACTGGCCGTTCTTGTTCCGGATGGTGTAATAATCGCCATTCTGGTGGTTAATGGTGTAGAAGTAATCATCGGAGATCGTCACATCCGTCACGATACCGCTCATGGAACCCGATTTATAGGACGGGAAAGAATGATTGCTGCTTTCAATGGCACCGGTCATCACCGTACCCGTACCGGTGTTATAGATAAAGTATCTTCCATCAGGAATGGTCGCGGCATGATTTGCCACATAGACCTTGCTGCCGGCAGAAGCGGATGCAGAAACGGTCTGCTGCGGTACCTGTGCCGCACTGACGCCGAAAGCAGGACAGGCTGCTGCGATAGTTCCGGCAAGCAGCAGTGCAAGCGCTGTTTTTGCAGTCTTCAGACGCATAGGATCATACTCCTCTCATGTTATTATAATGTTATCTTTTATCATTATAATCGAATCTGAAGGATCGCACCACATCAAATCGGGAAAATCTCCGTTTTTGCCATACCATGTCAGGTATTTTTGTAAGGAATAACATCGTTAACCCGCCGTGATAGAAAGATAATTCTCCCTGACCACAATCATTGGCAGTAATGCCCTGAACAGAGCCTGCCCGATATCGGGTTCCTCCTACAAAAAAGCAGTCCCGGATACTCAGAGGTGAACGACCGTGCCGTAATAACCGATAGAATCGCTGCCATGTCGTCACGCAAGCGGTCTCCGGCATGACAACACAGCGTCGAACCCCCGCTGGTGCTGCGCAAATAGCGGAATAATGATTGACAAATAATGAGATATTGGCTATAATATTGTTAACTAACAAATATTTTTGAATATTTCTATTCATCTTAAACAAAGCTGCATGATGATGTAAACCGTGGAACCGGATCCCGTTAACCGTTCAATCACCAAATTCAAAAAGCAGCAGAAAGGACATGAACCATGGACAGACAAAACTATTTCGACATTCTGAAAATCCCGTTTGATCCCCCTGATTTTCCCCAGACGATCCGGAGAAAGCTCGAGGACTGGAAAAAAGAAAAGGAGGAGCAGCGCAGCATCAGTAGTGAACCTGCAAAGATCAATCAGCTTCTGGCCATGTATGACGACATGGAGAAGGTTCTGATGACCCCCAATCTCTGTAAGCAGGAAGCGGAACGTCTCAAAGCACAGCGCCTGTCACAGCTTGATCTGCTGCTTGATATTCAGCTCGCCGGTCTGAAAAAGGGTCTTACTCCGGAAGTAACGTCTGCTCAGGTGTGCAGCATCAGCAATACGCTCGGTCTTAATACCAAAACCGTGGAACAGCTCTATAAGGAAAAGGGCTTCCATGTTCAGAAAAGGACGCAGCTGCTGAATGTTCATGACTTCTTCTTTGAGCCGGCAGCGATGCAGGAAATTGAGGATGGTCTGAACGCATTCCGCAACAGCAAAGACATCAGCTTTCCCTGGGCGAAGGATGTAGAAAACCTGTTTGATCTGCTGTGCTATTTTGACGGTAAAAAAAACCATGATAAACTTTTGTACAGAAGTAAACTGACAGGCGATCTTTGCGCCATGGCGAGGAACTTTGCGATCGAAGCCTCCACAGACGCCGACGAACTGGGCGTTTTGCTGGCAAAGCTGTTCTCGACTGCCGCCGACCAGGTCTTCAATAACGAGAAGAACCGCCGCCGCTATGAAAACTCCCTGATCGTGCTCCGGCACAGGGACTATTTTACGCTGCTGAAATCCGCTCCTGACGGCTTCAAGAAGGATCCCGGCTTTGCCGAAACCTGCCTGAATACCATTCAGACCTTCTTCCCAGACAGGAACCTGGCACTTGCCCTCTACAACGCCGAAACCAACCAGATCAACGATCCCTATGAGCCGCTGTCGGCAGATTTCTATATCTCCTGCCCCTCCTGCTTCAATACCGCTCGCTTCACCACCCGTGAGGAGGCCGAAAACGCCGTCTGTAAAGCCTGCGGCAATAATCTGTACATCACCTGTCCGAATCCTGCCTGCAAAAAGAAGATTCCGGCACTGGCACAAAGCTGCTCCTGCGGCTTCTCCATTCTGGAGTACCGCTTCTTTGACCGTTACTGCAGCATTGCCGAGAAAGCCATTGACGATATGGAGTTCCTGGAGGCCGAAAAACAGCTTGACAACGCCAAGAGAGCCAATCCCTATTATCCCGGCATCTCCCGGCTTGAAGCCAAGCTCTCCGAGAACCGCAAGAAGTATGAAAAGCCCCTCCATGAGCTGCAGGTCCTGATGGACAGACAGTGCTTCTCACAGGCCAGCAGAAAACTGGAAATCATCCTCGGACAGAATCCGGAGCTGAAGCTCGAAGCCTCCAAACGTCTCATCAACAGCCGTCTGGAAAAGGCCGCCAGCAATATGCCCGACCCCAATCTTCCCAAGGAAGATCAGGTCAAGCAGTGTTTCTTCATTACAAACTTTGTCAGAGACTATAAACCGGCTGTAGATATTATCAAATCCTATCCGCCGAAGCATCCGGAGCGTCTGAGCACTGTTCTGAAAACAGATGATGCCAAGACTACCGTTTCCCTCTCCTGGGTTCCTGCTGATGACTTCGGAATTACCTATCGGATCGTGCGTAAGGACGGCAGTGTTCCGCTCAGTCCGGACGACGGTATCGAGATCGCCAACCAGGTCACCGAAACCTCCTTTGAGGACGATAAGGTCGTGGCCGGTATGCGTTACGGATATGCCGTGTTCTCCGGTCGCTACGGCACCTATTCCAGACCTTCCCGTACCACCATTGATACAACTTTTGAACTGGACAGCAAAAAACTGAAAATGGATTACCGCAACGGTACCTGTACCTTCCACTGGGATCTTCCGCAGAACTGCATGGGCGTTCGTGTGCTGCGCAGCAAGGGCGGCGTTCCCTCTAAGGAAGCAGATGACCATACCAAGATCATTTCTGCCCAGGCACTCAATGATTTCAGTGACACCCATCTGGAGAAAAATGCCTCCTATACTTACCGTTTACAATGCATCTATGAATTTGACGGACATCCCAGCTTCAGCGACGGTATCGTCACTGAGTCCATCGTTGCGGAAGAACCGCCCTGTATGCTGGAAAACATTACTGCCCGCTTCAAAGATCAGAATGTTACCGTCAGATGGTCAGAGACCTCCAAGAAAAACGATACCATCTTCATCAGAAGAGTCGGCGATAGCTTCAACAGCAATCTCATTGGCAGACAGCTTTCGAGCCAGCATATTGATTCCGTTCTGGAGCCTGAAGTCCTCACCTTTGTTGCCAGCAGCAGCAATATGTGCAGCTTCCCGCTGGATATGGGGATGTCGATCAAAGCCGCCGTGGTATCCTCCACCGGCAAGAGCGGTATTATCTGTGATGTATTCAGCATCTCCGGTGTAAAGCCCTGTGAGATCGACAAGGAAAACACCTACGCCGAAAACAATACCCTGCGTGTCATCATCAAGGATATGCCTGCCGAACTCGTACAGCTCCACTACATTGTCAATGAAGTCCTCGATCAGCCTGTCTGGGGAACCGAACAGGATGTCATCAAGGGACGCTCTGTGATGGTCAGTACCGATGAGTACCGCAGAAACGGCAACATGATTATTATTCCGAAGGTACCGGAAAAAGAACTCTGCGTGACCGTCATCGGCGAATACCAGACCACCGACGGCAATGCGATCTACTCCAATCCTTCCCATATCAAGATCAACAATAAGCCGAAGGATGAGCTGCGCTACAAGATCCTCTGGAACAAGGGCTTCCTGAAACGGAAGAACGCCGAAGACCCGCAGCTTATTATCGAATGTGAGGGCGGCATGATGCCCAAGGTATTCCTGTCTTGCCTGGAATCCGGAGAAATGCCCTGGAGCATGACAGATAACGATCTCAAGATTCTGTTTACCTTCCACGAGACGCATCTTACCGGCAACCGCATTTCGATACCGCTGACCGGCTTTGCTCAGCTCGGCCTGAAAAAAGGAACTATCCTGCGTATTATGATCTCTGATGAGGATATGCTGCGCTATGCTACCGTACCCTCTGATGTCAATAGCTTAAAGGTACCATAAGAGGAGGAGAAATCGTGTCTTATCTGTTTAAAAGCATCACCTGTCCTTACTGCCTGAAACAGCTCAAAAGCAAGGACGTTACATACGTTTGTTCCAAGAATCCCACCAAAACCATTCCCCAATCCCTGATGGATAATCTCTTTGAAAGAACTCCTGTCTGCAACTGTCCGGAATGTCTGGGCAGAACAGCAGGTCTCATCTGCAACTTCTGCAAGGAGTCCCTTCCAAACGGACTGTTTGACTATAAAAAGAATATGCGCTTCAGCATCGTGGGTGTACCCCAGTCCGGCAAAAGTAATTTCCTCACCACCATGATGTACGAGCTGATGAATGATAACCGTCTCCCCTTTGTGTTCGAGCCGGTGAGCGACGATACCAAGCGTATGTTCCAGGAAAACGTCAACCACATCTATAACCCGGATTATCCGGAGCCTGTGGATAAGACGGAAGAGCATCTGGAGATGCCGCCTCCGCAGCTCTGGAAGATCACCGATGCCCACGACCTGAGCAAGCAGTCGAGAGATGTATATTCCCTGACGTTTTTTGACGGCGCAGGCGAGGAATATGAAAAGCTTAACGAAAGAGTCTGCCGTTACCTGAACGGCTCCAAATGCCTGTTCATCCTCTTTGACCCGCTGGCTCTTCCCGGCGTGAAAAACAAGGTGGAGAGAAACATCTATACCTGGTCCGGCGGAACCGACACGATGATCGGCCAGCAGAACGGCGGCGTGATCGTGAGCGATATTGCCCGGTACCTGCGTAATAATCTCCATATCAAAGAAAATGCCGCCATCAACAAAGAAGTAGCCATTGTCTTCTCGAAGATCGACGCCGTGAAACACACCTTTGCCAAGGGTGCGCGTGTCATGCAGCCCAGCCCTCACGTCACCAAGAAGGGCTTCTATGTACCCGATGCCGACGCTGTCAATGAGGAGATCAAGAGATGGCTGATCGAAAATAACGAGACTGCCTTCCTCAATGCGATCCACTCGAACTTCAATATCGAAAAAGTCCGTTTCTTTGGCGTATCCAGCTTCGGACAGCCGCCCACAGGTGAAAACCAGCTTGCAAGGGTCACTCCTCATCGTGTGTATGACCCGCTGATGTGGATGCTTGCCAATGAGGGTATCATTCCGTTTGTGAATTGATTTCCGGCAAGCTCGCCTCCCGTTCCCCAAAAAAGCTTTCAAAGGACGATGCTTATGTTAGATCAGATCATTTATACGGAATGTATTCCGCAGCGAGATCTTCTGAATAACGGAAAAATCATCCGCAAAAGCGGCTATGGTGTTTACTCTCTCAGCCAGGAGCTGTTTTCCGGTCAGAAGGTAAACAACTACAGCAGACTGTATGATCTGCTTGTCTATAATAATTGCTCCAAGGAAAAAGACACCAATATCAATACCTTCGGCTCTTATCTCTACACCCATGCCACCGGTAATGCCGATGCCTTTCTCTTTGACTTTGGCCGGGTGCATTGTAAGAATCCTCTCAAGGAGAGACTTCACCGCAGCGGTATCCACATCAAGCAGTGTCTGGTAGGCAGCTTTGAGGATTACCCCTGCCGGTGGATGGGCGCTTCTGTGTGGGACGCCCACCTTGAGCATGAGGATAATTATTATATGAACGAGCCGGCCAACTTTGAGCCGCCTTATCTCAAGGAACTGTCCTCATCCCTTCCGGAAGGTGCCGGCGTTCCGTTTGAGATGGCCAGGGCATTTGTCAGGAGCGGAAGAGGCAAGCTATTCACAGCTGCGGTTGCGTTTATTCTTGACCAGCTGCGGCGCAGTGAAACACAACAGCGTGTGCTGCTCATCCGGGATATTCCCAAGAACGTGGAGCTATGGATTACCGCCATCAGCTACTGTATCCCCATGGGGCTTGCCAAAAGAATCACCTTCAATACCAATATTTCCAACCTCAACAATAAACCCGATGCAAAACTGTTCTATCCTGCCGGCCCCGTCGGAGAAGGGGTGGATATTGATACGGTTCCGAAAATCCCGTTTTTCCTGATTGCCGGCTATCACCCCTTCGACGAAAGCTGTTTCCAGATCTCACAGAATGCCGACGGTCAGTTCTGCATTCTTGATGCCGAACAGGAGACCATCGAATACGAACCCAAGAATCTGGATAATCCCTATTACCGGGCAGTAGATGAGTATTCCCGTGAACTGGAGCTGTTCTGCGGCAGCGTTCTCACCTCGTCGGTGTCCAAGCCGGAGGAGATCAATGTCCCCGAACTGTTTGACGCCTATCACTACCTGATGAACAACCGTGAGAATGCGGTATACGATCAGACGCTGTTTCACCTGAAAAATCTCACGAAATCCGGTCTGCCGGCACAGCAGCTCACCGACCAGCTTTTGCAGAACTGCCTGTCGCTGTACCCCGGCTTTTCGGGCAGCGATAAGAATAACAACTATCCCCTGTTGGAGATTATGACAAAAATGGGAAAACAGTGCCGCCGTGAGAGTGAAGTCAGCGCCTGTATTTCCGAGAGCATCCGTTCCACGCTGATGGGCAGCGGTCAGGGTGAAGCTTCCCTCACAAAAAACTGGAAGGTTATGAAGGACTCCGTGCTCTCTGAACTGATGCAGCCGATGCTCGCCGAGTATATCAACGACTACCGGCTGGCGCAGTTCCTGCAGACGATGCCCCAGGCAAGTCCGGACGACGTGGAAACCATGCTCGATATGATGATCACCATGCTCCACAACCAGGGACACATGGCAGAGACGATTTTCAGCAGTCAGATCAAAATGTCCTTCTTCTACCAGAGCGTAATGATGCTGCTGGATGACGAAGAACGGCTAATGCGGATCCTGAGCAAGATCTCCCATTCCGAACAGCTCATGGATTTCCTTACCTACAACGTCGGCGTCATGCTGATTCATCAGTCGCCCGAAAAAGCCTATCACTGGTTCGATATCCTCATGGATCAGTATGAAATGAGCAGTATCAAGGTCTGCGAGTGGATGTGCAAGTTCCCGCAGATCACGATTGACAGCATAGAAGAATTTCTGGCGCACCGTGTCGATCTGCAGAACCGTGTTGACGGCACGCTCATCACCTCCCTGAACAATGCCATGAAAGCATTGGGCAACAATGAAAAAACCGGTATTCACTTCTTTATGTCCGCAAGCAAGACCTTCACCGTGCACCAGTCTTCAAATCTGATGACGCTGGTACAGAAATGCAGCATCACCAACACCGCTGCCGGGAAGATCTTCGATATGGTGGATAAGCGGCTGCTGATGTACAGCTTTGAACCCGAGATCAAGGACCAGGTGTTTGAAGCCCTTTCCCGCTGGGCGAAGAAGCTACAGAAAACACCCCGCAGCTCCCTGATGTCGGAGTTTATCAAAATCTATGAGAGAGCCGCCGACAGCGAAGCAAGGACGCTGGATGCGATTCTGCGCTACGCTTCCTATCGCATTGTGCTGTCGGATGAGTTCATCCGGAGCAAGTATTTCACCAAATTGGTAGAACATTCCGAGAAGCTGCTCAGCGGCAATGTCCACTTTGCCCTGCTGACCATGCTGGATTCAGAGGAGCGTTCCTTTATCTCCGAAGTCTATGTCAATCAGATCCTGGAGCGCAACAGCAAGATCAATCCTGACCGTCAGCTCATCGCTCTCGGAAGCGCCGCCGTCCTCCCCTACAAAATCCCTGATGTCCCGGAGGACTATCTGGAACTGGTGAGATCGTCCCTCAGGGATGCGATCACGGAACAGCTTGCCAACTACCAGGTTCCCGGACTGGATATCAAGATCAGCAAAGCAAGGGACTGCGACAAGAGCGTGAAGGAGTTCCTGCTCAACATTCTCAATCCCGCCCTGGCACAGAAAAAGTCATCCGGTATCTCCAAGCTGTTTAACCGCTTTGGACGTGAATGACCCCATAAAAATTCAAACCGCCGCAGCTGCATCGCTGCGACGGTTTTTTCTGTATTACTGCATAGCTGCAATCCGCTGTACGGCAAATCTCCCGCAGGATGCTGCACACGGCAATCCGCCGGGCATCTGCAGCCATTGGGAACCGAGAACTACATTATCAAGGCCTGTCATCAGCCCTGACAGCGACTGCCAGTTCACCATCCCGGGAGTATACACGAAATTCATGTATGATCCTTTATACGCACCGACAAAACGGTGAAAGGTGTAGGGCGTGAAAACATCAATAATTTTCAGCTTGCCTCTGAGCTGCGGATACTGTTTCACGATCCTTTGCAGCAGCCCCTCTGCAATAGCCTGTTTCTCCTGACGGTACTGCTCCCGGTTATCCCGATAAAGCTGCTCCCAGTAGTCATAATCCTCTCCGCCCTGACAGATACCGCTCTGGAGGACCGTTTTCCCGGCAGGCGCAAACGAGGGTTCATAATCATAATTCCTGACGCCGATCCGGTTGACCGTGGTATGGGCTGCCGTCAGCGGCTCGCAGTCGAAAAACTCGTTCAGATCAAGAAAGCTGCAGGGATCATCCGCACCGAAAGCGACCTGGAACTGTGAATTGGTTGACTGCGTCTCATAGTTGAGCAGCAGTTCCTTCGGCATGTATTCTTTGCCGAGCATCTTGTCAAAAACCACAGCGGTATCACAGGTGGGGATGAAATAATCCGCCGGCACCTTGCTGCCGTCCGACAGAGTGATGCTGACGGCATGTCCCGACACGACATTGATCGTCTCCACCGGTGATGAAGTATGGATCACCCCGCCCAGCGAGCGATAGGTATCCGCTATCCGCATCGCCATCCGGAGAGAACCGCCCCGGGGAATGCCCCCGTTCCCTCCCGTGAAGGTAGCATAGGCTACAATCAGGGCAAAGGCGGTAAAGTTGCCTGACAGGTAGTCACTGAACAGCGTCCGCAGCAAGGGGCTCTGAAAACTGTCCGCAAACTCCCTGATCGTCATCTGCCCATACTGTTTCATCGGCTTCAGTCCCTTGACCATGGACATCCCCAGTTTGATCATTTTTCCCTTCGGCATCATATCCAGGGGCATATCCACCGGCATTTTGATACACTCTGCTGCTTTCACCGCTTTGATGAAGGCGTTGATTGCTTTCTTATCCTCCGGCGCAGCCTCCAGCAGTTCCCGGCGTGTCCGCTCCTTATCGTGATAGAGGGACAGGCGTTTTCCCTGTACCAGGCTGGTGTAAAAACTCTCTGAGGTGAAGATTTCGGTATCGTCTGTCAGGGCGCCGACCTCCCTCCACAGCCGGTAAAGCGAGGTTTTGGGGTTGGTTCCTGTCATCCAATGGATGCAGTTATCAATATGGAAGCCTTCCCGGTTCCAACCGGTACATTCACCGCCCACGATGGAATGGGATTCATAGATCTCACTCCGGAACCCATATTTCTGCGCAAACACGCCTGCCGTCAGTCCTGCGATACCGCCGCCGATAATGAAGATCTTCTTTGACATGGTACTCCTCCCATCGGATGTTTTCAAGAAAGACCGGAACTCGTCCGGTCTTTCTGTGCTCAAATGGTTTTCATTGCTTCGAGGAAAATATATTTGGTCTGTGTCCAGTTAACGGCGTCATCAAAGAAGCTGTTAAAGCTGCGGTAGTATGCTGCACGGCTCGACTGACTGGAGGGAATCAGCTCAATACACAGACCGGGCTTCTGGAAGGTGTATCTGAACCAGTTTTCCAGACCGCCGAAAGCTGTCTCATAAGTCATCGGGAAGGCCGTCATCCCGCACCGGTTGCTGATTGCCTGTGACAGGAGCACATCATTCGGGATTACCCCGTTATGGTAGTCTCGCCAGTACATTCCGTTGCCCACGATATGCATATCCAGCAGCCATTCAAAGCTGTTCTCCGTGCAGAGTCGCATCATCGCTTGGGTCTCGGATTCACTGCCCGCCGTCTTGCCGTGGAAATAGAGATTGGTATCCCTATACTGGTTGATGGACTGAATATCATCCCAATGATAGGGGAAGTTCCGGTTCAGGTTCACACCATTGGCGTTGTCCTTATAACTGTCCGCATCAAAGCCGGGGTAATCCACCAGCGGCATCTCACCGGCAACGGAAATGTCCGTACCGTCGGGATTGAACATTGGTACAATGTAGAGGGTATACTTGTTCAGCAGCTCCTGAACGTCATATTCGCCGTAGTTCTGGTGATTGGTATACGCCTGGGCAAGTTCCTCCACGCTGCGCATCACAAAGCTGATGGAGATATGCTCACGGGCATGGATGCCGCCCACGATACAGCCCTTTTTGCTGCCCTTTCCCATGACGATACAGGGAATGTTCTTGCCCTTTTCACTATAACCGATACTGGTCTGTCTCATCAGATCAGGATACCGCGCACACAGGTCACTCACATCCTGATACAGCACCGATGAAACATACGGCTCATTGTAATTGACGATCCTTGTCTGTTCAACGGGAACAGGCTGCGGATCAACGGGGCGGGACGGCTCAACAGGCTGAGACGGCTGAGACGGTGCCTGTCTTTCATTGATGGTGATGACACAGACAGCCGTTTTATTATTATAGGTTGTCGCATTGACGCTTATTCTGCCGGGAGCCTTCGCCGTCACGACGCCATCACTGTTGATATCGGCCAGAGACGCATCCGACCAGTACCAGGTAAAGCTTTTATTCGTCGCATTGGCAGGCGTGAAATAAACATCCAGATCAACGGTGTCTCCCACCTGCATGACGACCGACGTGGTATTCAGGGATACTGATTCCACGTCAATCACCGTCGGTAGGTCAGGTGCCGGCTGATACGAAGGCTGTGAGCTTTCCGTCCGGGGCTGTGAGCTTTCCGTCCGGGGCTGTGAGCTCTCCGTCCGGGGCTGCGAGCTCTCGGTCCGGGGCTGCGAGCTCTCGGTCCGGGGCTGTGAGCTTTCCGTTCTGGGCTGTGGTCCGCGGGAAGTCACTAATGTGACCGTATCCCCCTTTTTTATCTGCGTTCCTGCGGCAGGTGACTGCCGGATGACCTTTCCTGCGGCAATGCTGTCGTGATACTCCGCCTCATTCGAGATACCGAATCCCTGCTGGGACAGTTCATCCATCACCTTAATGCTATCCTTTCCGCTGACGTCCGGCATGATGATCGTCTCCTCCCCGCCGTCACTGACTACGACAAACAGCGGTTCTGATGACTGGCTGCCGGAAGCTTCTGACGGCTTGCTGGTATTGGTGCCGGAGGCTTCCGAAGTTTTGCTGCTCTCCTGGGAAGAAACTGCGGAAGTCTGACTGCTTTCTGCCGGTTGGTTCACTGCTGACGGCTGGGCACTCTCCGACACAGAGGATGTTGCCGTACTGCTCTGCTGCAGGGATGACGTAACATCCTCTGACGCTGCCGTAGGGGTGGTATTTTTGGCTGTCTGACATCCCGCTGACAGCAGACAGACCGACAGCAGGACGGTAATTGTTTTCCATGTATTTCGTTTCATATTTTCTCTCCGTTTTCCACTTCTGGTTTTATTGGTCCGGCCTGCCGTCAGCTGACGACATTCACCGGTGTTCCATTCAAGAAGCTCTCAATATTATGTCTGACAATTTCGATCAGGCGTCGGCGTGTCTCCACGGGTGCCCAGGCAATATGCGGCGTCATCATACAGTTCTTTGCCTGCATCAGCACGCAGTTTTCCTCCATGGGCTCTACCCGGATGGTGTCAATACAGGCTCCCCCCAGATGACCGCTCTCCAGCGCATCGTACAGATCCTTCTCCACTACCACACCGCCTCTGGCTGTGTTGACAAACAAAGCTCCCGGCTTCATTCCGGAGAAGGTCTCCTGATTAAAGAGATTTTCCGAGTCCCGATTCAGCGGACAATGAACGGTGACGATATCACTCTCCCGGATCAGTTCCTCCAGGGAAGTCATTGTCACGCCCTCCACGGTTCTGGGATGACGGTTATAGGCAAGCACCCGCATCCCAAAAGCATTGGCGATCCGCGCCACAGCCTGTCCGATCGCACCCAGTCCCACAATGCCGATGGTCTTCCCGGCAAGCTCGTTGAGCGGATACAGGAACGGCGAGAACGTGGGGCTGCGCTGCCATCCCCCGTCCTGTACGAATCGGTGGTAATCGGCGACCCGGTTATAATGTTCAAGGATCAGTGCAAACGTATGCTGTGCCACTGCCGACGTGGAATATGCCCCCGCATTGCACACCGTAATACCGTGCTCCCGACAGTACGGGATATCAATATTGTTATAGCCGGTGGCAAACAGCCCGATATATTTCAGCTTTTTGGCATATCGGAGCGTATGCGGATCCATCAGCGTCTTGTTGCAGACAACAAGATCAGCATCCGCAATGGCTTCCGCTACCTCCTCATATTTCAGCAGGCCGTGCTCTTCCACTTCTCCCAGTTCACGGAGCGGTTCGGAGGTCACCAGATGGTCAAACACCGTCTGTGCATCTGTCAATACGATCTTCATGCGTTCTGTTCCTCTCCCAGCACATCATCAATGACTTTTCTGAGGGTATCGGCCGATGCTCTGAGGGCAGCGGTCTCCGGCTCATTCAGGTTGATCGGCACCAGTCCCTCCACACCGTTTTTACCCACGATGGCAGGCATACTCAGGGCAACTCCGCTGATGCCGTAGTTGCCGTCCTGGATGCTGGATACCGGCAGAATGGACTTTTCATCTCTGACTATCGCCTCGCAGATTCTTCTCACGGACATGGCAATACCATAGTAGGTCGCTCTTTTCTTTTCAATGATCTCGTAGGCGCTGTTTTTAACGTCCTCGGCGATCTTCTGTGTTGCTTCGTCGTGATTGAAATAGCCGCGCATCTCACAGAAATTGTGCAGCGGGATACCGGAAACATTGGCGCTGCTCCATGCAGCTATTTCGCTGTCGCCGTGCTCACCGATGATAAACGCATGAACGCTGCGGCTGTCCACGCCTAAATGCTCGCCGAGAAGATATTTCAGGCGGGCGCTGTCCAGCACCGTACCGGAACCGAACACACGGTTCTTCGGGAAACCGCTCAGACGTGCAGCCGTATAGGTCAGGATATCCACGGGATTGGCCACCACCAGGAGGATGCCTTCCTTATTGTACTTGGCAATCTCCGGAATGACGGATTTAAAGATCCCCACATTCTTTTTCACCAGGTCAAGTCTTGTCTCACCGGGCTTCTGACCGGCACCGGCTGTCACAATGATCACGGCAGCATCGGAAATATCCTCGTAGCTGCCGGCATACAACTGCATGGGCTTGGCAAAGGGCAGTCCGTGACTGATATCCAGTGCCTCCCCCTCAGCCTTGTTCCTGTCGGCATCAATCAGGACGATCTCTGAAAAAAGACCGCTCTCCATCAATGCAAAGGCAGAGGCGGAGCCTACAAATCCGCAGCCGACAATTGCTGCTTTTCTGCTGTTGATAATAATCATAATGATCTTCTCCTTTATAATGATAATGAATAATAATAAACGATTGATATTGAATGAATTGTCATTTTCCGGCGCATCACATTCCGTCTGTCAGAGATATGCGGAGAGGCCGGACGTAGAAAGGCACTGTTCATTTCGCGGCAGGTCATCCACAGGACTTTTGGGGATCTTTGCCAGAAGCTCCTGCCCGTCGTCATAGACAGTCCCGGAGTGGGAATTGGCTGCCATATTTCGGCTGTCCTGGGCGGAACGCTGCTGGGGTTGGCTATACACACGATGCTTGTTGTGTTCTTCACATTCCGGTGCCATACACAACAGCATGAGCAGTGCAAGAAACGCCAGCGAACAGACAATAAATGCAGCGATCTTGCCGACATAGATCAATACGGCGATCCGTCTTTCTTTTTTGGAGAGCTCTCTCCATTGCTCCTTGCTGTATCCGCAATGCTAATAAATCGGCGTGTGATGACCAGCAGAATAATAATGCATTTTGGCAATATCCTTTCCCGCTAATAATATCGACTACCCTACTAATTATACCTTTAAATAAAACCTCTTGCAAGTAAAACACCGGATTCTGTATAATCTGTCAATTGTCATATCTTCTGATTGTGAATAATCACGAATTGTTTACCATTTCTATCCCCTCAACACTCCATTTCAACCAAAACTGTCACTCATCTGTCAACACGGAAATCAATTCTGACCTGCCAATTTCCCGGGGAAAACCTTTCCAAAATTTGCTGAGTGATATACCTTTCAGCAATCCATAAACAGTCACTTGTCATCGTTGTTGACAATGTGTTTTATCGGGCAAAGATTTTCCAAAATTGATTTTCGCGTGTGTCACGATTCACAGATTGACAGAGAACTCCGGCTCACCGTATCATTTCTGCATGAATGTATTCCGGCAAAGACAGACCTATATTTGCCGTCAGGTGAAATTTGATAAAATGACCCGCACAAACACTGACATAGCAGGATTTATACGGGTTTCAGGATTGAAAATAGAGTACAAAAAAGAGTTTTCTAATGGCGCGAAAAAAATAACGCGTCCGACAAAAGTCGAACGCGAATCGGGTGCGGCAGCTTGCCGCTGGTGGAGGCGAGGGGAGTCGAACCCCTGTCCAAAAAGCACTTACAACGGTTTTCTCCGAGCGCAGTTATCGTTTATGGATTCCCCC
>ONEU01000189.1 GCA_900316925.1 uncultured Eubacteriales bacterium | reverse complement strand
TATTTCCGGGTTTATTTATGGTTTTTCGTTGACAGAACCGGCGGATTGTTGTAGAATTATACTGTTAAGCTGTCTGTGAACGGTTTTCCGGGTCGCGGCAGTCAGACTCATTTATCAGATAGGAGTGACACGCATTGGAAAAGAATTATAAGAACGACATTCCAAAAAGCAGCTACTCAAAACTTCAGAAAATTCAGGATGCCATCGCTGACGATATGCAGGAAACTCTGAATACCGTCCTTACCCGGGAACAGAGCTCCCCGAAAGCCAATTCCTCTGTTCTGCCCGGCAATACCAATATTGTTGATTATAAAAAGCCTGCCGATAAACCGCTGGCACTGCTTGAGACCCTTTGGTTCGGTCTTGACTATGGCAGCATCCTCACCGCTTATTCGCTGGATCAGACTGTCCGGCAGCTGGGCTGGGATACAATCCTCATGAATAAGCCACCCAAGCTCTGGACGTCTCACTATGATGATCCCGACAACATCGCGGGCAGATTCATCTATAAAAACTGCAAGGTTCAGAAGATCTGCCGCACGAACGAAGACCTTGATGAAGCTGTCAGGGATGCGGATGCTGTGATCGTCGGTTCCGATGTGATGTGGAACTATAATGTCTGCTCCAAACAGACCAAAACTCACTATTTTCTCGATTATGTGCCCGATGACAAGAAGAAACTCAGCTATGCTGCTTCCTTCGGCTACAAGTTCGTTGATCCCTACAGAGAGCGCGCCAAAACCTGTGCACGTTTTCTGAAACGCTTTGACGCTCTCTCCGTGGGCAGCTATATGAACCTCGATATCCTCCAGGACCGCTTCGGACTGGACGCAGAGATCGTGCTTGATCCTGTTTTCCTCTGCGACCGTACCCGTTTTGAAGAAATCGCCGCAGAAGCCCCCTGCATTGAGTCTGAAACGGACGATACCTTTATCTTCAACTATATCAAGGGCGGTTCCAAGAGAAAGCGTGAGTTCCTGCTCACCGGCAACGAAATCCTGACCCCCAATCATTACAGCCCCATGCGGAATTTCATTAACATCAACACCTTCCCCGAGTCCAAAAAAATGCTGGGACTGGATGTTGCCTTCCATATCACGGTTCCTGACTGGCTCTACTACATCAGCCACAGTGAGTTCGTGGTCACAGATGATTTCTACGGCGTCTGCTTCGCCATTATCTTCAACAAACCCTTCATCTTCCTCGAATCTGTCAACTATGACGGCATGGAGAGCGTCAAGGCTCTGCTGTGCTCCCTGAATCTCGAAGAACGCATCGTCTATCTGGAGGATGATTTCAAGAAGAAGGAATATCTGTTCAGAATGCCCATCCGCTACAAAAAGGTCAACAATCTCCTTGAGGCACTGAAAGAACAGTCTCTTTCCTGGCTGAACAGTCAGCTTAACGGAACGGAGCTGTCAGATGAGACGGCTGAACCGTTGGATGTGCCGGATGACCTGGAAGACGAAGAGGAAACTGATGCAGAAGCTGCTCCGGTCACCTCACCGGAATCTGACAATCGGGAGGAAACAAAATAATGGGAAGCATTAAGTTTAAACTCCAGAATATTATGATTACAAGCAACCGCCACCTGGATGATCACTGGTGGATGATGTACCGAGGCGACCGCTTCGGCTACAATAAATTTCTCTCCGCCCATACCCTCAACCGGGGCGCTTTTGTGGAGTTCTTTACCTACTTCAACACCTTCTCCTTCGAAAAGTGGAAAAAGTATACCAACATCGGAAAGGTTACTCTTAACCTTACCTGCTGCGGTCATTTCTCTGTCCGTCTCTTCGGTCATTTCCTGGATGGCAGTGAGGTTGGCAAGGAAATGTTTGAACCGCACGAATATAATCTCAAGGAAAAAACCGAGATCAGTATCAGTATCCCCACGGACAACAAAAGCTCCGTCATCGGTTTTCAGATCGACGTGTTCCCGTTTGATTCCGGCGAAAAGACCGGGGACCGCTCCGATTTCTTCTTCTATGAAGGCAACTGGTCTACCCTCGTTGACACCAGTCAGATCAACGATATCCGTATTGCCCTTACAACGGTAACGTTCAAAAAAGAGGACTATATTACCCGTAACATGGGAATACTCGAAAGAGAACTGTTCTATACGGATGAGCCTGCCAAAAAACACATCAAGGTCAGGATCATCGACAACGGCCGCACACTCGATCCCGAAGATTTTGAAAGTGAGTTTATTGAGCTTGTCCCCAATGACAATACCGGCGGTTCCGGCGGCTATACCCGGGGCATGATCGAAGCCATCAATGATACCGACTATAATCCCACCCACGTTCTTCTGATGGACGATGATGTGATGGTGCTCCCTGAGAGCTTCATCCGTACCTATACCTTCCTGGCACTCCTGAAAAAAGACTACGACGAGCGTTATCTCAGCGGCGCTATGATCTTCTATGAGCACATGAACATTCAGCACGAGGATATCGGCTATGTGCATGATGACGGTTCCTACGGTCCCAACAAGCCCGACTACGCGCTGCACACCTGGGATGCGGTTCTCAATAATGCCCAGGAGATCAAATACCATGACAATTCCTACGCCGGTTGGTGGTACTGCTGCGTTCCTGTCAAAAAGATCGACCGTCAGCACCTCCCCATCCCGCTGTTCATCCGCGGTGATGACGTTGAATTCAGCCTCGCCAACAACGCGGAGTTCCTCTCCCTGAACGGTATCTGCATCTGGCACCGCGGTTTTTCGACCAAGTTCAATGCCTGCCTCGAGCTCTACATGGTGCACCGCAACAGTCTGATTATCCAGGCTATGAGCTCTATCTGTCCCGGTATTGATTTTGTCAAGAGAATTGACGGTTTCTTCTGGAAAGAGCTTTCCCGTCTGGCTTATAACAACTGCGAGCTGCTGTTGGATGCGCTGGAGGAATTCTGCAACGGACCGGAGTTCCTGTATGAACCCAACGGTGAGCAGATTATGAAGGCTCATGCCAAGAAAAACGAGGTCATGCTCCCTGCCGGTTCCGAGTATCCTGATATCCCGATTGATTACGGCAGCATTTATCGTCCCGCTGAGAAACCTCTCACCGAGAAGGAACTCAAGCGTTACAAAAAGACCTGCAATGGTCAGACGCTGCCGGATTATATGTTAAAAGACACGGTTGCCGTGATCGCTTACGACTGGTATGACGATCCCGCCAAGCAGTATATGGCAAAAGCGATTCTTGCCGTCAACCCCCACGACCATACGGCTCATCTCCGCAAGAGAGATAAGGCTCGTTTCAAGCAGTTGGTGGCCCGTCAGAAGCGTGTCATGGCTTACTACAAGGCCCACCGCACGGAGATTGAGGCCCGCTACCGCAAGAGTGCCAAGGTTCTCAAAACGGAATCCTTCTGGCGCAAGTACTTAAAAATGTAATACACCTGAAATCAGCATTTCAACCAATCTGATTTTCCGAGTTGAATAACAGGCACGGTACTCTGTATGAGTTTCCGTGCCTGTTTTGTTATTCCTTACTATCCTGATATGAGCTTGCTGTCATGGAATGATTCCATTAGACATAATGCTTTGCTCAAAAAACACGGCAGTCCGTATTGCTACGAACTGCCGTGCTGTTGTGTGTCCGGTAAACTCCCGGTCACAGATTGTCAGTCATTATTTCACAGTAATTGCAACGAATGCAGTTGCTACCTTGCCGGAGCCATCCTTTGCGCTAACCTTAACGCTGTAGCTGCCCTTGGAAGGAAGCTTAACGGTTGCTTTTGCTGTGGTGCTGTATGCCTTTGCGGTTGTCCAGGTGGAGGAACCGATCTTCATGTAGCTGATCTGATACTGTACGGTACCGGTTGCATTGGCAGCAGAACCGGTAATCGTGATGGAGTTGCCCAGAACAACGGTTGTGGCACTTGCTTTTACGCTTGCGGTGAGAACCTTCTTAACAGTGAGGCCCATGTCTTTGTTGACGATCGTGCCCTTGCCGTCCTTTGCCTTTACTCTTACGACATAAGTAGTGGCAGATTTCGGAGTGATGGTCACGGTAGTGCCGGTTGCGTAATCTCTTGCCTTTGTCCAGGTGCTGGAAGAAGTCGGTCTGTAGTACACAGCATACTGCTTGGTGCCGGAACCGCCTGTAGCTGCACAGGTAACGGTCACGCTCTTGCCCAGTTCAATGGTAGTAGCACTGAGTTTTGCGGTGTTAGCCAGAGCTGCATTATTGACGGTAACGGTGAAGTCCTTGTTGACGATCGTACCCTTGCCGTCCTTTGCCTTCACGCGAACGGTGTACTTCTTTGCAGACTTCGGTGTTACTTTCACGCTGGTGCCGGTTGCATAATCCCTTGCCTTTGTCCAGGTGGAGGAGGTTGTGGGCTTATACCATACAGCGTATGTCTTTGTGCCTGTGCCGCCGGTGGAAGCGCAGGTCAGGGTAACAGACTTACCAAGTGTGATTGTTGTTGCGGAGATGGTAGATGTATTAGCCAGCGGGAG
The DNA here is from genome assembly GCA_900316925.1 of uncultured Eubacteriales bacterium. Classification (GTDB taxonomy): domain Bacteria; phylum Bacillota; class Clostridia; order Oscillospirales; family Acutalibacteraceae; genus UBA1213. The sequence continues at coordinate 1,143 of ONEU01000189.1, read as the reverse complement.
CTTTACGGTGATCGTAAATGCCTTTCTGGCAATCGTTCCCTTGCTGTCCTTTACTTTTGTAACGATGGTGTAAGAACCGGAGAACTTCGGTGTTACAGTTGCTGTGGTGGTTGTGCCATAGTTCTTAACCTGAGTCCAGGTAGTCTGTGTTGACTTCTTGTACCAAACAGCGTACTTCTTGGTGCCGATGCCGCCGGTAGAAGAACCGGTCACTTTCACGCTGGAGCCCTTGGTGATGGTGGTTGCGGATACCTTAGAGGTATTTGCCAGAGGTGCATTGACTGTGATGGTGAAGAGCTTTCTGACGACTGTGCCCTTGCTGTCCTTCACCTTCACGCTGATGGTGTATTTGCCGGTGTAGTTCGGCTTTACAGTAGCGGTGGTAGTGGTGCCGAATGCCTTAGCCTGATTCCAGCTGCTTGCTGTGGACTTCTTGTACCATACAGCATACTGCTTGGTGCCGCTGCCGCCGGTGGATGCGCAGGTAACTTTTACGCTGCTGCCCTTGGTGATGGTGGTTGCGGATACCTTGGAGGTATTTGCCAGAGCTGCATTGACAGTCAGGTTAAATTCCTTTCTGGAGAGCTTGCCTGTACCGTCCTTTACAGTAACACGGAGGACGTATGTGCCTGTGGCAGCGGGCTTCACCGTAACGGATGTATTGGTAGAATATGCCTGGATATCGGTAAAGCTGCTTTCCGTTGACTTCCTGAGGCCGACATAATACTGCTTGGTGCCTGTGCCGCCGGTAGAAGCGCAGGTCACTTTCACGCTGCTGCCCTTGGTGATCGTTGTAGCAGATACCTTGGAGTTATTTGCCAGGGCGCTGCCTGTTACTGTCAGAGTGAAGTCTTTGTTGACTTCCTTGCCAGAGCCGTCCTTCACCTTTACACGAACGGTATAGGTTCCGGCTGCACTCGGGGTAACTTTGATAGTTGCGTTGGTGCTATAAGACTGGCCTGTTGTCCATGCGGATGCAGAGCTTGTCTTATAATAGACAGCATACTGCTTTGTTCCGGTTCCGCCTGTGGAGGAAGCAGTAACAGTTGCGGTGCTGCCAAGAGTGATGGAAGTTGCGGAAATCTTGGAGGTATTTGTCAGAGCTGCATTGACAGTCAGGGTAAATTCTTTTCTGGAAAGCTT
>ONEU01000188.1 GCA_900316925.1 uncultured Eubacteriales bacterium | reverse complement strand
TGTCGTTCACTGCGGCGGCGCCTGCGCTCACTCTGTTTGTCTAAGGCGAAACTGCTATGTCGCTCACATCCGGCACGGCACAGCAGGGCTGTGATTTTTCTACATTCGCCGCCACGCCCCTTGACGGGGCGCTTAACGGCTGTTTTACTTAAATTTTAGGCACGGTTACTCGATTCGGAGTACCCGTGCCTGTTTTTTGCAGTGGTAGACGAGGATAGAAATTTAAGTGCTAAAGGTCTATCAGTCGTTGGTAATACGGGACCGGCACACGGAAATCAATTTTGAAAAATCCTTGCCTGAAAGTCCATGCAAATTCTTCATTAACAACGATGAGAAGATAGTATTCGCCAATTGCTGCAAGGTTTATCTCTCAGCGAATTTTGGAAAGGGGTCCGGGGAAAACCTTTTTTTCGCCAGAAAAAGGTTTTCTCTGGTAACTGGCAGGTCAAAAATAATTTCCGTGGCAACTGTGCCTGAAAGCTTGAAAACAATAGACGTCTGTGGTAGAATACGGTTAATATGTTATCTCTAACCAAAGATAAGGAGGTCGACACCCAATGCGTATTTATGACTTTACCCTGCCTACGCCGCACAGTGGGGACATTTCCATGCAAGAGTATGAGGGAAAGGTGGTGCTGATCGTCAACACTGCCACCGGCTGCGGCTTTACACCGCAGTATAAGGATTTGGAAAGACTGTATGAAAAGTACCACGAAAAGGGACTGGAGATCATCGACATTCCCTGCAACCAGTTCCGCGGTCAAACGCCCGGTACGGATGATGAGATCCACGAGTTCTGCACCCTCAAATATCATACCCGGTTCCCGCAGATGAAGAAATCGGACGTTAACGGTGAGAACGCCCTTCCGCTTTACGCCTATCTCAAAGAGCAGCAGGGATTTCGGGGCTTTGGTAAGGGACTGGGCGCTTTTGCTATGGACAAGATGCTCAAAAGCATCGACAAGAACTACCAGGATAATCCCGATATCAAGTGGAATTTTACGAAATTCCTTGTTGACCGCAGCGGCAATGTGACCGATCGGTTTGAACCTACCGCCGATATGAAAAAGCTCGAAGCAAGGATCAATGAGCTGCTGTAATTCCGGATATCAGAAAACCCCACAGACTGTCTGTGGGGTTTTCTTTTGCGGGTTTGGACGGATCAGTCTACTTTCGGGAGGGACTTCACGGCTTCAGCCAGTTCCTCGTCGGTGGGGATGTAGTCGGTCATCTGGTGATCGTTGAACTTCTGGTAAGCCACCATATCAAAATAGCCGGTGCCGGTGAGTCCAAAGAGGATGGTCTTTTCTTCGCCGGTCTCCTTGCACTTGAGAGCCTCGTCGATAGCTGCCTTGATAGCGTGTGAGCTTTCGGGAGCGGGGAGGATACCCTCAATGCGTGCAAACTGCTCGGCAGCCTCAAAGACGGCAGTCTGCTCCACGGAAACGGCTTCCATGTAACCGTCATGGTAGAGCTGGCTGAGGGTGGAGGACATACCGTGGAATCTCAGACCGCCGGCGTGGTTCGGGGACGGGATGAAGCCGGAACCCAGGGTGTACATCTTAGCAAGCGGGCAGATCATGCCGGTGTCGCAGAAGTCGTAGGCGAATACGCCTCTGGTGAAGCTGGGGCAGGAAGCAGGCTCCACGGCAATAATGCGGTAATCGTTCTCGCCGCGCAGCTTCTCGCCCATGAAGGGAGCGATCAGGCCGCCCAGGTTGGAGCCGCCGCCGGCACAGCCGATGATGATATCGGGCTTGACGCCGTACTTGTCAAGAGCGGCCTTTGCCTCCAGACCAATGACGGACTGGTGCAGCAGGACCTGGTTGAGCACGGAGCCCAGCACATAACGGTAGCCGGGAGTGGTGGTAGCCACTTCCACAGCCTCGGAAATTGCACAGCCAAGGCTGCCGGTGGTGCCGGGATGAGCCTTGAGGATCTTTCTGCCCACCTCGGTGGATTCGGAGGGAGAGGGGGTGACGTCTGCGCCGTAAGTGCGCATGACCTCACGGCGGAAGGGTTTCTGCTCATAGCTGACCTTCACCATGAATACCTTGCAGTCAAGACCAAGATATGCACAGGCCATGGAAAGAGCGGTTCCCCACTGACCGGCACCGGTCTCGGTGGTAACACCCTTCAGACCCTGCTTCTTGGCATAATAAGCCTGGGCAATAGCGGAGTTGAGCTTGTGGCTGCCGCTGGTGTTGTTGCCTTCAAATTTGTAGTAGATCTTCGCCGGTGTGCCGAGAGCCTTCTCCAGGCAGTAAGCACGGACCAGCGGAGCGGGACGATACATCTTATAGAAATCGTAGATCTCCTGGGGAATGTCGATATAGGGGGTGGTGTCGTCAAGCTCCTGTGCGACCAGCTCTTCACAGAAGATACCGCTCATTTCCTCGGCGGTAAGGGGCTGGTGGGTACCGGGATTGAGCAGGGGAGCGGGCTTGTTTTTCATATCAGCCCTCACGTTGTACCATTGTTTCGGGATCTCGTCTTCACTCAGATAAATTTTGTAGGGAATCTGCTGTTCACTCATCATCATTCGCTCCTTTTTGATTTTTATGATAATATAGTATTTTCTGTGTTGGCGGTGTCGTGGCACGTTTCCGGTTCTGCACAAAAAAACCTGTCCCAACACAATGCTGGGACAGGTTGAAACCTGCGGTGCCACCCGGCTTGACGCCAAATTGCGTCCACTCATTACGTACCAACATACGCTGACCATTTTTACGGAAGGCCTGCTCCGTCTTGCATACTCTGCATCCGCATTTCCGCTCGCCCTCGGAAGTCCATTCAACCCTGTTTCCCTGCTGCGATTCCACCCTCCGCAGCTCTCTTTGAGGGAAGCACCAAGGCCTACTCACTCTTCTTCAACGGTTTAACAGTATTGTAAACCCTTCTGCCGGAATTGTCAATAGTTATTTCTGAAAATGTAATTCTTTTTTATGGACATTTATCCGGTGTGCTGGAGCAGCCAGATCCCGTAATTGAGATAGGCAGCAAAGGCAAGCCAGATCAGGTAGAAAATCTGCAGGAGTCCCGCAGGCTTGCTGATCCTGGTAAACAGGACAGTCATGGTCAGGACGGCCGCAAAGAGCAGGAGCAGCCAGATAAAGGATGTCAGGTACAGCCGGAAGCCGAAGAACAGGACGCACCACCAGAAATTCATGGTAAGCTGCAGGGCATAGACAAACAGCGCCCTGGGAGCATTGGGATTGTCGGAATCGTAGACGACCGCAGCGCCGAAGGCCATCAGGGCAAAGAGGATCGTCCAGACGACAGGGAAGAGGAAGGCCGGGGGACTGAGGGGCGGCTGCTGAACCGCCTGAAAGGAATCCATTCCCAGATAGGTCACAATGCCGCCGGCCACAGCGATTGCGAAGGTCAGGATCATTGACCAGAGAAGAGTCCTGAGCTTGAACGTCATGCATCTCACCGCCTTATTGAGTTGTTACCATCTTATGCAGCTTTCGGGAAATCTATGCACAAATGCTGATTTTTTCAGGAAAAATCCATCATTCGGAGTCGAAAGATGATTGACAATCATAAAACGGAGGTATAAAATAGGTATTAGATTTCTGAAACCGATCATGGAGGCATCCGTATGAAGCAGCATCATCATTCAATCCGCCGATCCGCTGTGGGCAGAAGCGCCGGCACCCTGATCCTGGCAGCCGCACTGCTCGGCACCGTGGGATGCGGTCGGACGACTGTGGAAAAACAGGCGGCGGCCGAGACAACCGACCGTGCTTCACAGCTCACCAGCAGTATCTATGAGAATACCCATTCTTCCCAGCTTCTGCCGGTATCGGATGCCGGCTCCGGGAACAGCCGGGAGGCATCCTCTTCCCCGGAGCGGACGGAATCGTCTCTGACGGAGAGCAGTCAGCCGTCGGAGCAGGAAAGCTTGCTAACGGAAAGCTCACAGGAGTCCTCCGGGCAGAACAGCGCCGACGTTTCCGCCCAGGAGAGTGTGAAGCCGGAAAGCAGGGAGTCTTCTGAACAGAGAAGCCTTGAGGCGTCACAGGAGGAGAGTATCAAACCTTCCGGACAGGAAAGCCCTGAGCCGTCAGAGCCTTCTGAGCCAAGTGCACCGGAAAGCTCCGCCGAGAGCCGTCATGTCCACAGCTACGGCACCTATACCGAGACGAAGAAAGCCGACTGTACCCAGCCGGGACTGATGACGGCAGAATGTGCCTGCGGGGAGAAGACGGAAAAACCCATCCCTGCGCTGGGACACGATTACCAGGTGACGAAAAATACCGCTTCCGAGATCGTCCGCACCTGTTCACGCTGCGGAGATACCATCACCGAGAAGATCACGCCGAAGGTGGCGGTGGATATTTCCAGGCTGAAGGTGGAGGTGGATCAGGAGCACGGCTATGACGGATTGGAATTTCGTCCCACTGTGAGGGTATATGACGGCAGCAAGGATGTGACCTATGCCAGCCATATGGACTACGCGCCCTCTGCGGTGAAGGTGGGAGCCTATCAGCTGACCGTCACGATGAACGGCGACTACACCGGCAGGCAGACATTCCTTTACCGGATCTTCCCCTCCAGCGTTACCATCGAACTCGGCAGCAAGACAGACACCTCCTGCACAGTCAATTGGCATCATGCAGGGGATGTGGATGCCTATTATCTGGAATACAGCACCTCAGAGGATTTTTCGAGCGGTACGGAGAGCGTCACCGTGGACCGCACGAAGACCTCCTATCAGCTCACCGGTCTGAAAAAGGGAACGCCCTACTATATCCGGCTGCGTTCCAGCCTGACGGTCAAAAATGAGGTGGAGGAAGCCAGTTATTTCTCCTACTGGAGCAATAAGCTGCGGATGGGAGGATCACGGATTGAGAAGATCAACGGCATCACCTATGTGGACGGCATCCTGATTGCCAACAAGACCTATTCGCTGCCCGCATCCTATGACCCCGGTCTGGATAAGGAGACCGGCGAGGCATTTTCTGAGATGGCGGCCGCTGCTGCAAGGGACGGCTTGTCTATATATATTGTATCTGGTTACCGTTCGTACTCCACCCAGTACAGTACCTATAATTACTTTGTCAATTATTACGGCAGGGCACGGGCGGACAGATCATCGGCACGTCCCGGCCATTCGGAGCACCAGACGGGGCTGGCGGTGGATATCAATTCAACCTCCAGCGCCTTTGCCTACACCCCGGAAGCCAAGTGGCTTGCCGAGAACTGCTGGAAATACGGCTTCATCATCCGATACCCGCAGGATAAGGAGGATATCACCGGTTATATGTATGAACCGTGGCACGTCCGGTATCTTGGCAAGGAGCTTGCCAAGAAGGTTGCCGACAGCGGCCTGTGTCTGGAGGAGTATCTGGACATCACCTCCTATTATCATTGATGAGCGGCCTGCTCACGGAGGATTTTTCAAACGGCACGGTGACTTCTCAGGAAGCAGCCGTGCCGTTCCTGATGGGGGAGGAAGATTTGATTTTTTATCAGATTATCTGTACTTTTTCGGAAAATAATGGTATAATGATACAAAAATAAGCCGCACTCCAGCGGCGGTGTCAACAAGGAGGTATTACTATGGCAGAGAAAGATGTGAAAAACAGCAAGCAAAAGGGCTCGCCAACGGATGTCCGGGGGATTTACAGGAAGGTCAAGGAACTGAAAGCGGAGATGCTCATCCTGAATGCGGCAATCGTGGTGCTCGGTTTCCTGATGATCATTATGCCCGATCAGTTCAATCAGTTTATGGGACAGATACTGGGTGTGGGACTGATTATCTGGGGCGTCCTGCGCTGTATCACGTTCCTGCGGCTCAAGGGCGAGGATATGTTCGGCTCGTTTGCACTGGTACAGGGAGCCGGTATGCTGGGCTTCGGCATCTACTTCCTGACACAGCCCAGCCGCTTTGGTGATCTGCTCAATATGGCGCTGGCACTGATCGTCATGCTGGTGGCTGTGCTCAAGATCCAGAATGCCATCAATTATATGAAGCTGAAAATCAAGAGGTGGTGGCTGCACCTGATCGTTGCCCTGCTGCTGCTGGCATTCGGCGTGGTGGCGCTGGTCAGACCGGAGGGACTGGCCGCCAGGACCCTGCTGATTCTCATCGGTGTGGCGCTGGTGGTAAGTGCGTTGTGGGATATTATTTCCATCCTCATTCTGTCAAAATTCATCAAGAGCGCCGCAAAGGAATCCTCCGTCAGATCCAGACTGGTGGAGACGACTGTGGTGGACAAGAAGTCCGGCAAGAAGGATGAAAAGAAGGAGAATGAGAAGAAGGAGAAAAAGAGCAGGAACGAAGAGTCCGTCAGCTTTGGGGACGATTTTGACGATCCTGACAATTTCGGCGAATAAAAAAAGACAGCCGGGGGGAGAGGCTCCTGCGGCTGTTGCGGGGTAATCGGCAGGCTGCATAAACCTGCCGGTTATTTTTTGTGAGTTCCTGCCCGGGGAACTTTTTTTTGCTAAATCGGATTGACTTTAAGGCTGTAAAGCTATATAATAGATAGGTAATTTGTCTAATAATTATAGTCTTTGATGAAAATTTTGTTATTTCTGTCTATGCAAGAAGAGATTCGGCATTTTTATGCAAGATCAAGTCCTTTTCTTTGTCGGAAAGTCCCGGAAGAGCCCTGAAATGGGAAAGGTAGTCCTGCTGGTCGTTCCAGGGACTGTCGGTCGCAAAGAGGATCTTGTCTGCACCGTGCCGCTTGATGACGGAAATCACGTCTTCGTCGGTTGTGTCGCAGAAGCTGCCCAGGGCAGCAAAGGAGCAGCTCAGGTCAATGTAACAGTTCGTGCCCAGCAGGTATTGCTCCACTTCCTTGTGGACATAAATACCGCCCAGGTGCGCAAAGACCAGGAAAGGCTTTGTCACGCCGGTGTCGGCAGTAACCTTGTCCAGGACGGCTCTCGCCTTTGCGGGCGGACAGTGGATCACATCAAATGCGGGGTCCACGCCTGCGTGGGTGACCACCAACAGTCCCAGCCGCGCACATTCCGTGATGATGCGGATGTAGCGTTCATCGTCGATCATCGTGTCGGTGTAGTCGGGGTGAATCTTCACGCCCTTGAAGCCGTTGTCCCGGAGGAAACGGAGCTTTTCGGCCACATTGTCATCATCGGGATGGATGCCGCCGAAGGATACCAGATGATCGCAGGTGTTGTTGATCGTCTTGGCAAACTGGTTGATGGTCTCAAACTGTCCCTTACGGGTGGCAACGGGCAGGATGACGGATTTGTCAATGCCCGCTTTTTTCATGCTTTCCGACAGACCGCTGCGTGTGCCGTCGGAAAAGGCCTTCACCCCCTGTGCAGAGCCCAGCAGGGCGTTCAGGGTGCGTGAGGCGATTTTGTCGGGATAGATGTGTGTGTGAAAGTCAATGACCATGCTGCTACCTTCTTTACTTTGTCTGAATAATATAGGGTTATCGGTTGCTGTGAGTGTCTTTCGGCAGCACAGCAACCTGAATATACCATATATTATCAAAATAATATTTCCCAGTGGGAATAAAACCAAGGAGACAAAAGAAAATGGATATGTTTATCAAAATCCTGTTCCTTGTCGTGTTCTTCGCCGTCATGATAGGGGTAGGTATCTATTGCCGCAAGCAGGCAACAGATGTGAATGGCTTTGTACTGGGCAACCGGTCGGTAGGTCCGTGGCTGACAGCCTTTGCCTTCGGTACATCGTACTTTTCCGCCGTGATTTTCGTGGGCTATGCCGGACAGTTCGGCTGGCGCTTCGGACTGGCATCCACCTGGATCGGTCTGGGCAACGCCTTCATCGGCTCGCTGCTCGCCTGGAATATCCTGGGCAGACGTACCCGCGTGATGACGCAGCACCTGGATTCCGCCACCATGCCGGATTTCTTTGCCAAGCGCTTTGATTCCAAGGCGCTGAAGATCGCTGCTTCCGTCATCATCTTTATCTTCCTGATCCCCTATACGGCGTCACTGTACAACGGTCTTTCCCGTCTGTTCGAGATGGCCTTTGGCATTCCCTACACCTACTGCGTCATCGCTATGGCACTGCTCACCGGTGTGTATGTGGTGCTGGGCGGCTATATGGCAACGGCGATCAACGACTTTATCCAGGGTATTATCATGCTGGTGGGTATCGTCGCCGTGATTGCTGCCGTCATGCAGATCAACGGCGGTCTGACAGAGACCATTGCCAAGCTCTCGCAGGAAAGCGTCAAAACGGCCTCCGGAACCGAGTTTCAGGGTGCCTTCACCTCCTTCTTCGGACCGGATATCTTCGCCCTCATCGGCGTGGTGATCCTTACCTCCCTGGGTACCTGGGGACTGCCGCAGATGGTGCAGAAGTTCTATGCCATTAAATCCGAAAAATCCATCAGCACCGGTACCATCGTATCCACGATCTTTGCCATCATCGTAGCCGGCGGCTGCTACTTCCTGGGCGGCTTCGGCAGGCTCTTCGGCGAGATGGGCCCCGACGGCAAGCCTGTGGGCGGTTATGACTCCGTGATCCCCACCATGCTGGAACAGCTCTCTCCGGTACTGATCGGTATCGTGGTTATCCTGGTGCTGTCCGCTTCCATGAGCACCCTGTCAAGCCTGGTGCTTACCTCCAGCTCCGTGCTGACCATCGACTTCATTGATCCCGTCTTCTGCAAGAAAAAGCAGATGAGCGAAAAGAGAAAGGTTGGCTGGATGCGTATTTTCATCGTATTCTTCATTGCCGTATCCGCCATTATCGCCATCGTGCAGGCCAATTCCCCGATACTCTTTATCTCCCAGATGATGGGCGTATCCTGGGGTGCCCTGGCAGGTGCGTTCCTCGCTCCCTTCCTCTACGGTCTGTATATGAAGCGCGTGCCCAAGGCTGCCGTCTGGATCAATTTTGTCATCGGCATCGGCATTTCGCTGGCTTCCTTTATCTGTAACCTCACCGGCGTGAAATTCGACAACGCCGTGCTGGAATACTTCAAGTCCCCCATCAACGCCGGTATGTTGGCAATGGTCGTCGGCCTGGTCATCACCCCGATCATCACCCTGATTGCACCGGCTAAGGATAAGGACAGGATCGAGAAGATCTTCTCCTGCTACAACAAAAGGGTGACCGCTTCTTCCAAGGAGTTCATCGGCGACGATGAAGAGCCTGCTCCGGAGCAGGCATCCGCTGCAAAAACAAAGACCGCTGTGAAAACAGCCGCCAGAACCAAAAGCACCCCCAAAAAAAATAAAAAAAGGAAATGATCAACATGATGTTTCAAAAGGACATTGAAACGCTTCCCCGACAAGAGATTGAAAAGCTCCAGCTCGAAAGACTGAAGTACATTGTCAAGTACTGCTATGACAACGTGCCGCTCTATCACAAGCGTCTCACGGAGGCCGGAGTGATGGACGGCTCCAAGATCAAGACCCTCTCCGACATTGAGTACATTCCCTTCACCACGAAGGACGATTTCCGTGACAACTATCCCTTCGGTCTGACAGCCGTTCCGATGAAGGATATCGTCCGTATCCATGCATCCTCCGGCACCACCGGAAAACCCACCGTTGGCGTTTACACCAAGGACGATCTGAAGCTCTGGGCGGATATTGTTGCCAGAGTAGCGGTTGCCGGCGGTGTGACATCCGACGACGTGATTCAGATCAGCTTTGGCTACGGTCTGTTCACGGGTGCTCTGGGACTGCACTACGGCATGGAGAACATCGGTGCGACGGTGATTCCCGCATCCTCCGGCAATACTGAGAAACAGCTGATGATGATGCGTGACTACGGCGTTACCGGTCTGGTGGCAACACCGTCCTATGCTCTTTATCTGTCCGAAGCCGTGAAAGAAGCCGGCTATCCGCTGTCCGATTATTCCCTACGTCTGGGCATTCTCGGTTCCGAGCCGTGCACACCGGCCATGCGTTCACAGATCGAGTCCAATTTCAACATCCGTGTATCCGACAACTACGGTATGACGGAGCTTGGCGGACCGGGCGTATCGGGTGACTGTGAGGCAAGGAACGGAATGCACTTTGCAGAGGACCACTTCCTGCCCGAGATCATTGACAGCGAAACGGGCAAGAGACTGGGCGAAGGCGAAGTCGGCGAGCTGGTCATCACGACGCTCACCAGACAAGCCATGCCGGTACTGCGTTACCGCACCAAGGACATTACGAAGATCAGCTACGAGCCGTGTTCCTGCGGCAGAACCCATGCCAGAATGGCAAAGACGATGGGCAGAACCGATGATATGATGATTATCAAGGGCGTGAATGTATTCCCGACGCAGATTGAGAACATCCTGATCCAGATCAAGGACATTGCGCCGCATTATATGTTAATCATCACCCGTGAGCACTTCAAGGACAATCTGGAGATCAAGGTTGAGCTTGACAACGCAGAGCTTCTGGAGAACTATCAGCGTCTGAGTGACCTGAAGAAGCACATTGAGGGCAAGATGCAGTCGATTCTGGGACTGCGCACCAAGGTAACGCTGGTTGCTCCCAAGACCATTGAGCGTTTCCAAGGCAAAGCCAAGCGCATTGTCGATCTCCGCAACAAATAACCGGCGCAGAGCCTGCGCTCCCGATACGCGCCGGCAAGCTGCCGGACCCGATACGCGCTTCCGTGCGCGGCGCAGAGCCTGCGCTCCCGATACGCGTTTCCGTGCGCGCGCGGGAAACAAATTTCATCTATTCTGACTAATTTCGCGCGCCAGCGCACTACTCAGAATAAACCTACACTACACCCCCCGCGGTGGGGGAGTCCCTCCGTTGTGTCGTTCGCGCTCCCGATACGCGCCGGCAAGTTATAGAAGACTGTTTGTAGGACTTATCGAAAGACTTTCCGCAAGTTATTGTAGGACTTATCGGAAGACTTTTTGCAAGTTTATTAAGGCTTATCGAGAGACGTTTTGTAAGACATTTCGGCGAAAGAGAGAATCTAAGGTAAAAGAAAACCGAAAAAGATAAAAGTGAAGGGTGCAGGGGCGTAGTCCCTGCCGAGGTCCAGGGCGAGGAGCCCTGGCAGGGGTTTGGGGGCGGCGCCCCCAAGACTCGAGAATAAAGAAAAAGGTGGTAGAAACATGAAAGAGCTGATGATCGGTAATGCGGCGCTGGCGAGGGGCTTGTATGAGGCCGGCTGCGCGGTGATATCCAGCTATCCGGGAACTCCGAGTACGGAGATTACGGAAGAGTTTGCAAAGTTCGGTGATGCCTACTGCGAGTGGGCACCGAATGAGAAGGTGGCAACGGAGGCGGCGTTTGGCGCATCGCTGAGAGGAAAGCGGTCGGCGTGCTGTATGAAGCACGTTGGACTGAATGTGGCAGCAGACCCGCTGTTTACCATGTCGTATACCGGTGTGAATGCCGGTATGGTGATCTGCGTGGCGGATGACCCGGGGATGCATTCCTCCCAGAATGAGCAGGATTCCCGCCATTATGCCGTTGCGGCAAAGGTGCCGATGCTGGAGCCTGCGGATTCCCAGGAGGCACTGGATTTTGCTAAGATTGCTTATGAGATTTCGGAACAGTTCGATACACCTGTGTTCATCAAGATGTGCACTCGTGTGGCTCATTCCCAGAGTATTGTGGAAAAGGGCGAAAGAACAGAGGTTACGAAGGAATATGTGAAGAACCCCAGGAAATATATTATGGCACCGGCTAATGCGATTGCCCGCCATCCGTTCGTGGAGGAGAGAACCGCAAAGCTGACGGAGTATGCCGAGACTTCTCCCCTTAACCGTGTGGAAGAGGGTGACGGCAGCTATGATTTCGGTATCATAACCTCTTCGACTTCCTATCAGTATGTCAAAGAAGTGTTCGGTGACAGCGTTGCCGTGCTGAAGCTCGGTATGGTCAATCCGCTGCCGGTGAAGCTCATCAAGGACTTTGCCGCAAAGGTCGGTAAGGTGTATGTGATTGAGGAGCTTGATCCTGTGATCGAAACACATTGCCATACGATCGGTGTTGACGTGGTCGGCAAGGAGAAGTTCTCGCTGCTGGGCGAGTTCTCCCAGAAAACCATCGCCGAAGCCTTTGGCCTGGAAAAGAAGGAGAATGTCTGTCTGGATACCCCCGTGCCCGTCAGACCGCCGATGATGTGCGCCGGCTGTCCCCACCGCGGAATGTACTATGTGCTGGCAAAGAACAAGATCACCGTGCTGGGTGATATCGGCTGCTATACCCTCGGTTCCATGCCGCCGCTCAATGCGCTGGATATGACACTCTGTATGGGTGCTTCCGTTTCCGGGCTGCACGGCTACAACAAGGCCGGCGGTGAAGAGACAGAGGGCAAGACCGTCTGTGTGATCGGTGATTCCACCTTCATGCACTCCGGCGTGACAGGCCTTATCAACATTGCTTATAACCAGTCCAATTCTACCGTTATCATCCTGGATAACTCCATCACCGGTATGACAGGCCATCAGCAGAATCCTACTACCGGCTACAATATCAAGGGCGATCCTGCCGGTAAGGTCGATCTGGAGAGCCTGTGCCATTCTGTCGGCATCAACTCCGTGAGAGTGGTGGATCCCTATAACCTGGAGGAATGTGAGAGAGTGGTGAAGGAGGAGCTGGCTAAGAACGAGCCTTCCGTGATCATTTCCCGCAGACCTTGTGTCCTGCTGAAATATGTGAAGCCTAAAAAGCCGCTTCATGTGAATCCTGAGAAGTGCAGAGGCTGCAAGCGCTGCATGAAGTTCGGATGTCCGGCCATCTCCTTCCGGGACGGTCATGCCGTGATCGACAATACCCTGTGTATCGGCTGCGGCGTGTGTGCAGGACTGTGTCCGTTTAACGCATTTGAAAGTGAGGGTGAGTAAGAATGGCAACGAAAAATATTATGATCGTCGGTGTGGGCGGCCAGGGCTCCCTGCTGGCTTCCAAGCTGCTGGGCAGACTGCTCGTGGACGAGGGCTTTGACGTTAAGGTCAGCGAAGTGCACGGGATGAGCCAGCGCGGCGGTTCTGTCGTGACCTACGTTAAATTCGGCGACAGAGTGTACTCCCCCATCATTGAAGAGGGTGAGGCTGATTTCATCGTCAGCTTTGAGAAGCTCGAAGCAGCCAGATATATCAAAGACCTGAAAAAGGACGGTACGGTGATCGTCAATACACAGCAGATCGACCCCATGCCCGTCATCATCGGCAGCGAGACCTATCCCGAGGGCGTGCTGGATGAGATGGCAGCAAAGGGCGTGAAGGTTGATGCCATTGACGCACTGTCACTGGCCTCCGAAGCCGGTTCCGCCAAGGCCTGCAACATTGTGCTGATGGGCAGACTGGCAAAGTATTTCGATATCCCCTATGAGAAGTGGGAGGCTGCCATTGAAAAGTGCGTGAAACCGAATTTTATCGAGATCAACAAGAAGGCGTTCAGCCTGGGTTACAACAATTGACCCCCACCCTGTCAGCCAACCATCTATTTATTATCCCAAAGAAAGCGTGATCAAAATGCCAAAAAAGTATTTTCAGCCGGAGTATGAGACCATGCCGGCTGAGCTCATCAAAAAGCTCCAGGACTACAAACTCGTCAAGCAGGTAAGATATGTCTATGACAATGTGAAATACTATCGTGACCTGATGGATGCAAAGGGCGTGAAGCCGGAGGACATTCACGGAACAGAGGATCTTCACAAGCTGCCCTTCCTCAAGAAGGACGATCTGCGTGAGGCATATCCCGACGGTCTTCTGGCTACCGACAAGAAGAACTGTGTAAGGATCCAGTCCACCTCCGGTACCACCGGCAAGCGTGTTGTGGCTTTTTACACACAGAATGACGTTGATATGTGGGAGGACTGTACGGCTCGTGCCATTGTGGCTGCCGGCGGCACCGAAGGCGATGTCTGCCAGGTTTGCTACGGCTACGGTCTGTTTACGGGCGGTTCCGGTCTGCACGGCGGTTCCCATAAGGTCGGGTGTCTTACCCTGCCCATGTCCAGCGGCAATACCGAGCGTCAGATTCAGTTTATGATGGATCTGGAGTCCACCATTCTCTGCTGCACCCCGTCCTATGCGGCTTACCTGAGTGAGTCACTCAAGGAAAGAGGCTACAAGCCGGAGGATAACAAGCTCAAGGCCGGCATTTTCGGCGCAGAGCCCTGGACCGAGGAAATGCGCCGGGATATCGAGAAGAATCTGGGCATCAAGGCCTATGATATCTACGGACTGACCGAGCTGAGCGGCCCGGGAGTTGCCTTCGAGTGTGAAGAGCAGAAGGGTATGCATATCAACGAGGATCATTTTTTGGCTGAGATCATCGACCCCGACACCGGCGAGGTACTTCCCATCGGTTCCAAGGGCGAGCTGGTATTCACCTCTCTTGACAAGGAAGCCTTCCCGCTCCTGCGTTACCGCACCAGAGATATCTGTGTGCTGTCCCGTGAGAAGTGCTCCTGCGGCAGAACCTTTGTCCGCATGACAAAGCCGCTGGGACGTTCTGATGACATGATGATTATCCGTGGTGTGAACGTATTCCCGAGCCAGATTGAAGCGGTCCTGCTCAACAAGGGCTATGCACCGAACTATCAGATCGTTCTCGACAGAGTGAACAACTCCGATACGTTTGATATCAATGTAGAGATGGGTCAGGAGGACTTCTCCGACAGCCCGAAGGATATCACCCTGAAGGAGAAGGCGCTGCAGGATGCCATGAAAGCGATGTTGGGCATCAATCCGAAGGTTCATCTGGTGGCACCGAAGACGATTGCGCGTTCAGAGGGCAAGGCAGTCAGGGTAATAGACAATCGTAAGCGCTATGGCATTACCATATAACAACCAAAGGAGGATTTTAACATGGCAGTAAAACAATTATCCATTTTTGTGGAGAACAAAGAGGGCAAGCTGGTGACCATCACCGACGCTATCTCCAACGCCAAGATTGACATTCGTGCAATGAGCGTAGCAGACACCCAGGATTTTGGCATTTTCCGTCTGATCGTGACCGAACCGGAAAAAGCGAAGGAAGCGCTGGAATCCTCCGGCTGTTTTGTATCCATCACGAAGGTGGTTGGCGTACTGATTCCGGACGAGCCGGGTTCTCTTGCCAAGGTCGTGAACATTCTGGCAAGAAACAACATCAACATTGAGTATATGTACGCATTCATCACCATTTCCAAGAAGAATGCTTCCGTTGTCCTGCGTGTCGCCGACAACGAGAACGCCGAGAAAATTCTCACCGAAAACGGTGTCACCCTCCTCAGCGAAAAAGACATCATCGAAATGTAACCGGGCGCAGAGCCTGCGCTCCCGATACGCGTCTCCGTGCGCGGCGCGGGAAACTAACCCTTTCTATTCAACCAATTGCGCGCGCCAGCGCACTATTCAGAATATAGCTACGGCTACACCTCCCGCGGTTGCGCAGAGCCTGCGCTCCCGATACGCGTCTCCGT
>ONEU01000184.1 GCA_900316925.1 uncultured Eubacteriales bacterium | reverse complement strand
AAACAGCCGTTAAGCGCCCCGTCAAGGGGCGTGTCGGCGGTCGTAGAAAATAATCGGCGCAAGCCGCCGTGCCGGATGTTAGCGACACAACAGTTTCGCCTTAAACGAACAGAGTGAGCGTCAGCGAACGGGAGCGTGACACGGGAGCGTGACACGGGAGCGCAGGCTCTGCGCCGAACGGGAGCGTGACACGGGAGCGCAGGCTCTGCGCCGGGGAGCTATTGGTGGTAGAGGGAGTTTTGTTCACGGATGTAGTCGATCATGTCTTTGCGGCCGCCGGCGGTGAGTGGGAAGGCACGCTCGGAAACAATTTCATCCATGCTCTTCTCGTAACAGAAAATGCCGTGCCAGATTCTGACGGTCATAACCTCTTCCTTGACGTCGGGCAGGATGATGTAATGAAACTTGAAGTTACATTCGGTGTAGGGATTGTCGTTGGCAAACCATTCAATCCCCGGCAGACTGTCACATAACATCTTCTCTCTCCTCCTTCTTGCATACCTTACATTATATCATACTCCTCGCCCTTGTCCAATCGGGATTGTTCATAAAAATAACCATTGAATCCCTCCCTGTTATGTGCTATAATGATATTTATTTAAGATAAAGGAGTCAGAATCGCATGGAAAAATACATGGAAATCAGTAATATGGACACATACTATGAACAGGCTGTCAAACGTAAGTTCCCGCCCTCCGCATTGGCAAAAATCTTCCTCGGTCTCGCCGTGATCCTCTCCGTGATGGTGCTGAGCATCTACCTCTCCTTCACGATCTGGACGTGGATGTTCCCCATCGCTCTCATCATGCTCGGACTGGGCATCTACCTGATCTACTTCCTCATCAAAAACGCCCGCGTGGAATATGAATATACCTTCGTCATGGGTGAACTCAGAATCTCCCGCATCAAGGGAAGGTCAAAGCGCCGTACCGTCACCTACTTTGATGTAAAGGACATTGACGACATCGGCATTTACATCGACCCCGAAACCGGCAAGAAAAACGTCAACCCGTCCAAGTATACCAACCTCCTTCACGCCGCTATTGACGACTATGATCCCGATACCTATTATATGGTCATCCACGACAAGACCCGTCAGAAGCCTGCGGTACTGCTGCTCACACCTGATGAGCGCACCCTGCAGATGATCAAGCCCTATCTGTCAGTCCCGCTGAAGAAGAAGTTCTTCGAGCTGGAGAGAAAAGAAGCCGCCATGAAGAAGACCTCATCTCCCAGAACGGCAGCTCCTCACACAGAGACGAAACCGGAGCCTGAGGCTGTGAAGGCCGAAACCAGGAGCGATGCTAAGAGTGAGACGAAGACCGAAACCAAAAGCAGTGCCAAGAGTGAGACGAAGACCGAAACCAAAAGCGGTGCCAAGAGTGAGACGAAGACCGAGCCTAAGACAGAAACCAGGGCTGAAACCAGGAGTGAAAAGCCGAAAGCGACGGGAGCCAACGGAAAGCCCCAGACCAATCAGCCCCGGCAGAAGCAGGGCGGCGGACAGTCCGGCGGCAAGAAGAAGCAGGGCGGCAAGAAAAAGGGCAAGAGATAAGCGTTGGGCGCATCTGAATACTGCGAGTGACAAAGGAGTGAAACAACCATGATCGTCATGCAGAAGGAAGCCGTCAGAACCATGGAAGAGGCTGCCGTGAGCAGCGGAATCACCATGGAACGGCTCATGGAAAATGCCGGCACAAAGGTAGCCGGACTGGCAGCAAGACTATTGGCAGAGAAAAAACTCAGCAAGGTCTGTGTGCTGTGCGGCAGCGGCAATAACGGCGGAGACGGCTTTGTGATTGCCCGTCTGCTGTCGGTATTTTGTCAGGTACAGGTCATCCTGGTGGGCGGTGAACCCAAAACCGCCCTGGCAAAGATGAATTTCGGTATCCTCCCCCACAAGGTCGAGGTCCTCTATCTGGACTCCCGCTATTATGAGTGTATCGGCATCGTCAAGGAAACGGAAATGATTATTGACGCCATCTACGGCATCGGCTTTCACGGTTCCCTGCCCTATGAGGTGGGTGATCTCATCAGCTTCTGCAACGAAAACAAGACTGCCGTGAAAATAGCGGTGGATACCCCCAGCGGTGCGGAATGTAACACCGGTGCGGTGGAGACCGTCTGTTTCCACGCCGATTATACGGTGACCTTCTCCACCCTGAAGCCCGTCCATGTGCTGTATCCTGCCGCGGATTACTGCGGCGAGGTGATGGTGGAGGATGTAGGGGTACCGGAGCGTGTCAGAAAACAGAGCTTTTTCGTGATGAAGACCACCGACGACGGTACCGAAGATTTCCCGCTGCCGGAGCTTCCCCGTTCCGCCAATAAGGGGACTGCCGGCACCCTGCTGACCGTCTGCGGCAGCTACGGGATGGCAGGAGCGGCTGCCATGTCCGCACAGGCCGCCCTGCGCACCGGCGTGGGACTGCTCAGAGCCGCCGTTCCCGAAAAGATTTACCCCATCCTGGCAGGCAGGCTCCCGGAACCGGTATTCCTGCCGCTGGAACAGTCGGAGGACGGCAAAATAAAGGCCTCCGCCTATGAAAAGCTCTATGACACCCTCTGCCAAAGTGCTACTGCCGGACTCATCGGCTGCGGTCTGGGCGTGAACGATGATACCAGGGAGCTGGTCAGCAAGCTCATCAAAACCTCCCCCAAGCCTCTGGTGCTGGATGCCGATGGCATAAACGCCCTGGAGGGGAATATACATATATTACAACAGGCTTCCGCCCCCCTCATCCTGACGCCGCATCCCGGCGAGATGGCAAGACTGGCGGGAACGGATGCCGCCGCCGTTCAGCGCAGCCGGTACGAAACCGCCTGCCGCTTTGCCGCAGAGAACCGGGTGATCGTGGTGCTTAAGGGCGCCCACACCCTGATTGCCATGCCCGACGGGCGTGTGTATGTGAACCTCACCGGCAACAACGGCATGGCAAAGGGCGGCAGCGGGGATATCCTCGCCGGAATGATTGCCTCCCTGCTGGCACAGGGCATGAGCCCGGAGGGAGCCGCCGTCAACGGGGTGTACTACCACGGACTGGCAGGCGACCGCTGCCGTGAGAAGTATTCCGCCAGAGCCATGCTGCCCACCGATCTGCTGGACGAGCTGAAAACCATCTTTACATGAATGTGGTGATCGCTTGAAAAAACTCCCCCTGCTGCTGGGCGGAATGTGCTGTCTGCTGCTGACGGCGTGTTCGGCGGACCGTGCCCCCGAAGCCGTGAATACGGCGGTGGACAGTCCTGCCGCATTGGAATATGCCGGCAAGAGCTTTGACTGTCACATTACCTACGTCAGCGACCGGCTCTCCTCTGTGACCCTGCTCTCACCGGAGAGCGTACAAGGACTCAAATATGCCCGTGCAGACGGTCAGACCTCCCTTTCCCTGGGGAGTCTGCTGTGCCGGAGCGGACACCCTCTGCCCGGCGGTCAGGCCTTATCGGAGCAGCTGTTTTCCATGATGGACGCCGCCGCCCGCAACGGTCTCTCCCTGACGGATGAAAAAGACGGACGCTATACCTTTACAGGGCAGTCCGGCGGAAAAGACTTTACCGTGGTGACGGATTGCACCGGCAAGCTCCTGGAAATGAAAAACGAGGCGCTTGCCGTTATTTTTCAGGACACATAACAGATAAAAAGGAAGAAAACAATGGAAGATAAAAGACTTACGAGAATGGGCACGGCGCCTGTTTTCGGACTGATGATGAAAATGTCCCTGCCCACCATGTTCTCCATGATCGTTCAGGCGCTTTACAACATCGTGGACAGTATGTTCGTTTCCTACTATGATAAAACGGCTCTCACGGCGGTGTCATTGGTCTTTCCCATGCAGCTGCTGATGATCGGCACGGCGGTGGGCACCTCCATCGGCGTCAATTCCCTCATTGCCAGGCGCCTGGGCGAGGGCAAAAAGGATGAAGCCGACAAAGCCGCCACCTATTCCCTGCTGCTGTCAGTCATTACCTGGATCGTTTTTGCCATTGTGGGCGTCCTCTTCTCCCACGCCATTATCGGCGCCTACACCGACAACCCCCGGGTACTTTCCTCCGGCACGGAGTATCTCTCTTGCATCTATCTCTTCTCCATCGGCGTCTTCGTGGAAGTCGGCATCGAGAAGACCCTCCAGGCCACCGGCAACATGATGTTCCCCATGCTGTTCCAGCTCTGCGGTGCCGTCATCAACACCATCCTCGACCCTATTTTTATTTTCGGTCTGGGACCTGTCCCCTCCATGGGGGCTCTCGGCGCCGGTATCGCTACGGTGATCGGTCAGATCGCTTCCATGATCTTCGCCCTCATCGTCCTCTTCAAAAAGAGAAATGCCGTCACCATCCGTTTCCGCTACTTCCGGCACATTGATTTCCAGGTCATTAAAAACATCTACGCCGTCGGTTTCCCCTCTATCATCATGCAGAGCATCAGCTCCGTGATGCTGCTCTCCCTCAACGGTATCCTTGCCGGCATCTCCGAAACCTATGTGGACGTCCTCGGCGTTTACTTCAAGCTCCAGTCCTTTGTCTTCATGCCGGTCTTCGGCCTCACCCACGGCGTCATGCCGATCATGGGCTACAACTACGGTGCCCGCAACAAAAAACGTCTGCTCCAGGCTCTCAAATACGGCATTTTTGTCGCTGTCGCCATTATGACCGCCGGTATGCTCGCCTTCCAGTTCCTGTCCGAGCCCCTTCTCAACATCTTCAACGCCTATCCACAGATGCTGGAAGTCGGTGTACCCGCCCTGCGCATCATCAGCCTCTGCTTCGTCCTTGCGGCGGTGGGCATCATGTTCTCCACCCTCTTCCAGGCTGTGGGCAAAGGCCTGCGCTCTATGCTCACCTCTCTCCTCCGTCAGCTCGGCGTCATCGTCCCCGCTGCCTTCCTCCTCTCCAGAATCTCCCCCTCCCTGGTCTGGTGGTCCTTCCCCATCGCCGAGGGCGCCGCCATGATTATCGCCCTCATCTTCTTCATCACCCTTTACCGGAAAAACATTAAACCGCTGGATTCTGGGGGTTAGTTTTGTCCTGCCAGTTCCCGGGGAAAACCTTTTTCTGGCGAAAAAAAGGTTTT
>ONEU01000180.1 GCA_900316925.1 uncultured Eubacteriales bacterium | reverse complement strand
TTATCTTTTTCTTTTTTCATATAAAGGGTATATAAACCCGTCAAACTGAAAAAACGCGGATGGTTTCATCCCCGTCTTCTTTCAGATAACTGATGATTTCTGACAAAAATAATGACAGTTATTTGTAAAAGGCAGCTATTGACGAAACTGTCCTAACTGTATATACTGTATATATACAGTAAAGACTGTAAAGAGAAAGCAGGTGAGATTCGTGCAGATTTATCTTGACCATCGGAGCGGAGCAGCTATTTATGACCAGATTTATACGCAGATCAAGACACAGATCATCAGCGGCGGCATACAGCAGGACGAAGCGCTTCCCTCTATCCGGAGCCTCGCAAAGGATCTGCATATCAGCGTCATCACCACAAAGCGTGCTTATGACGAGCTGGAAAAGGAAGGCTACATCTACACGGTGGCGGGAAAGGGCTGCTTTGTGGCTGCCCAGAATCTGGAACAGCTCCGGGAGGAGAACCTGAAAAAACTGGAAGCCCATCTGTCGGCGGCGGCATCGCTTGCCGTACAGTGCGGACTGGATTGTGAAGACGTGGTGGAAATGTTACGTTTTGAAATGGAGGAATCGTGATGAATGCAATTGAGATCAAGGGACTGTGCAAGAGCTTCAAGGATTTTCAGATCGACCACGTTGACCTGACGCTGCCCGGCGGGTGCGTGGTGGGACTGGTGGGGGAGAACGGTGCCGGGAAAAGCACCACCATCAAGCTGATCCTGAATATGCTCTTCAAGGACAGCGGCAGTATCACGGTGCTGGGCAAGGACAATGCAAAGGAGCTTGACAGCGTGAAGGAAGAGATTGGCGTGGTGTTTGACGAGTCGTATTTTCCGCCGTCACTCAATCCGGGACAGCTTGGCAACGTACTGAAGCATCTCTACAAAACCTGGGATGACAAGCAGTACAGGGATTATTTGGCGAAGTTCGGGCTGCCGCTGAAAAAAACGATTGGCAAGCTGTCAAGGGGGATGAAGATGAAGCTCTCGATCATCGCCGCTATGTCACATCACCCGAAGCTGCTGCTGCTGGATGAGGCCACCAGCGGACTGGACCCGGTGGTGCGTGACGATATCCTCGATATGCTCAACGACTTCACCCGTGACGAGGAGCACTCCGTTCTCATCTCGTCGCATATTGTCAGTGATTTAGAGAAGATCTGCGACTACATTGCGTTTATGCACAAGGGAAAGCTGGTGCTGTTTGAAGAAAAAGACAGACTGATTGAACAGTACGGTGTGGTTCATTGCACGAAGGAAGAACTGGATCAGATAGACGCACAGGCGGTGATCGGCAGGAAGATCGGCAGCTACGGAGCCGAGGCCATCGTGCTGAAAACGGCGGTTCCCAAGGGAATGCTGTCTTATCCCATTGACATTGAAAAGCTGTTTATTTTTATGATAAAGGAGCGTGAGTGAGATGAAGGGGCTGCTGCTGAATGATTGGTATGCGCTGAAACGGCCGGCTACCCTGCTGAAAATGGCAGCTTTTATCATTATGATAGTGGTTATCGCTTTTTTCGGGACCTCCCCTGACGATAGTACATTGGAAGAGTGTCGGACTTTTGTTGCTTGCTTCAGCCTGATGTCGGTGGTAGTGATGATGTCTTTTCTGTCAGCCGATGAAGTGAGCAAGTGGCAGCAATATTACGTCAATACCCCTGCATCCCGTCATGCTTACGTTTCTGAAAAGTATTTGTTGGGGCTGGTGATGTCAGCGCTCTTTTCCCTGTTTTTGTCACTGCCGTCACTGGTGCTGATGCTCCGTCAGGGCAGCTTTGAAATGAAGGAATATCTCCTGAGCCTGGTGCTTGCCTTTGCGGTTCCGTTGATTACCGTCAGTCTGGTGTTCCCGTTTTCGCTGCGCTTCGGTACTTCAAAGGGAGCCGCTTGTTTTCTGATCATCTTCATGGTGATAATGGGTGCTCTTGCTGCTTTAACGGTTCTTTCCGCACTCTTCACCGGGGAAAGCAAGCTGGTCGATTTTTTCTTCAAAACTGACAGTTCTGTGATGGCGCTCTGTGTGCTCGCCGCAGCAGCGGTATGTTTCGGTTTGTCGTGGCCGATCTCCTTTGCCGCCTTCAGACACAGACAATATTGAGGAGGGATGATGATGAAGGGTTTGCTGCTGCAGGGTATCTATGAAATGAAACGTCTCAAAAATCTGTTGGTCGTCTTTTGCTGCATTGCCTTTGAACTGCTCATGGTGGTACTGAGCAGCCTGAATCCGGATACGTCGGATGATGTCCTCTCCCGGTGGATTGTTGCCGGAATGATGGATTGCTGCCTGATCTTTTTTTCCTTTGCCAATCTGCTGATGGAGAATGAAAAGTCCCGCTGGAATGTTTACTGTGTGAACACGCCCGTGGGCAGAAAGGGTTACGCATCCGCTCAATATGGTGTTTCCGTCATTTTCGGCAGTGTGGGGGCACTTGTTTCATTGCTCTATCCGCTGCTCATTACCATCATCTGCGGTCATGCGGATGCTTTGGAGCTGCTGATCGGATTCGTGTCGCTGTGTTGCTTTTCCATGCTGATTGCTTCTCTGATGCTGCCGTGTCTGCTGCGATTCGGCAGTAACCAGTTTGCAGCCATGCTCGTCCTGTTTGTTCCCGTTCTCATCATTGGCAGCCTGGTTTCATTCATCCCGGAAGCCGAATTGATGAAATGGGTAACCTGGTTGTCTGTGACATACAATAAGCTGCTCATGGTATTGGTGGAGCTTTCCGTTACCGCCGTTATCGTTTTTCTGTCAAGGCTGATTTCCGTCCGTCTGCTCATGCACCGTGCGTTTTGAAAAAGTGAGGGAAGAGGGGGAGTTTCCGGGGGAGACTCCCCCTCCATAACAAGGAGAATGTGAAAAACTATCTCTGCCTCTTTCGTAAAGTTTTGATTGTTCCCTTGAATTATGTCGGCATTAGGAATATAATGGTAGCGTATGTAAATCCGAGTATGACAGAGAGGAAGCGTTGGATATGGAACAACAGATTAAAGCATTTTTAGAGGAACTGAAAGGAAAGACGATCGCATTGTGCGGCATCGGCGGGAGCAATCTGCCGCTGATCGGGCTGTTTACAAGATACGGCGCCAGGGTGCTTGCCTGCGATAAGCGCAGCCGTGAAGCCCTGGGGGAAAATGCTGACAAGGCCGAGGAAGCAGGGGCACAGCTGCATCTGGGAGAGGATTATCTGAAGGATCTGGGTGCCGACATCATTTTCCGCACCCCCGGCATGAAATACTATATGCCGGAGCTGGTGGAAGCACGCCGCAGCGGTGCTGCCGTGACCAGCGAGATGGAGGTGTTTTTCGATCTCTGTCCCTGCAAGACCATTGCGGTGACCGGCAGCGACGGGAAAACTACCACTACCACCATCATCTCCGAGATGCTCAAGGCACAGGGCTATTCCGTTCATCTCGGCGGCAATATCGGACGTCCGCTGCTGCCCGACATTGAGCAGATCTCCCCGGAGGATATCGCCGTAGTGGAGCTTTCGAGCTTCCAGCTCATCTCCATGCGCCAGAGCCCCGATATCGCCGTGGTGACCAACCTTGCTCCCAACCATCTGGATATCCACAAGGATATGCAGGAGTACATTGACGCCAAGAAGAATATCGTTCTCCATCAGAACGCCTTCGGCAAGGCCGTGCTGAACCTTGATAACGATATTTCCGATTCCTTTGAGGAATATACCCGCGGACAGACCTTTAAATTCTCCCGACGCCAGCCGGTTTCCAACGGCGCTTACCTCAATGACAGCGGTGAGATCGTGATGAACTGCTATGGCAGAGAGACCGTCATCATGCAGGCTTCGGATATCAAAATCCCCGGTCTGCACAATATTGAGAATTATCTTGCTGCCATCTGTGCCGTCTGGGGCATGGTGGAGCCGGAGACCATCAAAAATGTTGCCGTCAGCTTTGGCGGCGTGGAGCACCGTGCGGAGCTTGTCAGAGTGCTCGACGGGGTGAGCTATTATAATGATGCTATCGGTACAAGTCCCACCAGAACCGTCAAGGGAACGTTGTCCCTCTATGACAGGAAGATCATCCTGATTGCAGGCGGTTATGACAAGCATCTGTCCTATGATGAGATGGGAGCCGTTGTGCCGGATAAGGTGAAGGTGCTGATTCTCTTCGGTGCCACAGCGGATAAGATCGAGAACGCTACCAGAGCAGCCGCTGCCTATCGTGAGGGGAACCCCGTCATTATCCGTGTCAGCTGCATGGAGGAGGCGGTTGCCGCTGCCAGAGCCAATGCGGTGGAGGGCGATATCGTCTCCATGTCACCGGCAAGCGCCAGCTTCGATCTGTACAAGAATTTTGCGGAAAAGGGTCTGCACTTCAAGCGCCTGGTCAACGAACTGCAGTAACGGCGCAGAGAAGGGAAAGGATGTGTGAATCCATGAAAGAGATACTGAGGAAGCTCTGTACGGACAGGGGCGTTTCGGGCAGCGAGACCGAGATGCTGCCGGTATTGGCGGAGCTGATGGGAGACGGGGCGGAGCTGACCGCCGATCGGAACGGGAACATCATCGCTGCCATGGGTGATCCGGGTGCGGAAAAGCATATCATGCTGGACGCCCATCTGGACAGGATCGGTCTGGTGGTGACATATATCCATGAGGAAGGCTTTCTCAAAGCGGAGCCTGTCGGCGGGATCGACCTGCGCACCCTGCCCAGCAGTGCGGTGAAGGTACTGGGAAAGGAAGAGGTGCTGGGAGTTGTCTGCACCATGCCGCCCCATCTTGCAAAGGATGAGGAGCTTTCAAGAGACAAGATATGGGTAGATACCGGTCTGCCTGCCGACAAGGTGCGGGAGCTGGTCAGCCTGGGGGACAGGATCATCGTATGCAGCCGCTATACGGAGCTGCTGAACAACTGTGTGGCCGTGTCGGCGTTGGATAACCGTGCGGGCTGTGCCGTCCTGGTACAGTGTGCAAGACGTCTGAAGGATCAGAAGCTTCCCTGCCGGTTGTCACTGGTGTTCAGCGTGCAGGAGGAGACCTCCGAGCTGGGGGCGGCAACGGCTGCGTTTTCGCTGATGCCGGATGAAGCCGTCGTGGTAGACGTAGGCTTTGCCTCTCAAAAGGGAGTGGAGCCTGAAAAGAGCGGGAAGATCGGCTGCGGCGGTATCATCAGTATGGCACCGTCCCTGTCAAAGGAGGTCACGGAGAAGCTGAAAGAGCTTGCCGGACGGCTTTCCATGGACTGTGATTATGAGGTCAGCGGCAGTACCACCGGGACCAATGCAGATAAGATTGCCATTGCCGGCAGCGGTGTGAGAACTGGCGTGATCTCGATTCCCGAGAAAAATATGCATACACAGACGGAACTGGTGTCGGTGGACGATATGGAGAAGCTCTCCGAACTGCTGGCGCTTTATGTGATGGAAGGAGGTGCCTGCCATGCTTGATTACGGACTGCTGCAGCGTCTGTGCTGTGCGGACGGGATCTCCGGAGACGAAAACGAGGTGCGTGAACTGATCCTGCAGGAGATCAGGGACTATGCCGATGAGATACAGGTGACGCCGGCCGGCAATTTGCTGGTGTTCAAAAAGGGACGGCAGCGCCCGGAAAAGAAGCTGCTGATCTCTGCCCACATGGATGAGGTGGGCTTTATCGTTACTTATATCAACAGCGACGGTACGCTGAAATTTGACAGCGTGGGCGGTGTGAACAATAGTGCCGCCTTTGCAAAACAGGTGAAGGTGGGCAGGAACAAGCTGCCCGGCGTGGTTAATGCCAAGCCTATCCATCTGCTGAAAGACGATCAGCGCAGGAAAAATCCCCCCATTGACGAGCTCTGCATTGATATCGGTGCAGCGTCACGGGAGGAGGCTGAAAAGGCGGTCTCCCTCGGGGACAGTATTGTATTTGACTCGCTGTATGAGAACCGCTGCGGCCGTGTGATCTCCAAGGCCATTGATGACCGCTTCGGCTGTCTGGTATTGATCGAGATGATCCGCAGCGACCTTGCTTATGATATGTACTTCAGCTTTGTGGTGCAGGAGGAGATCGGTCTGCGGGGGGCGAGAACCGCTGCCTTTACGGTCGATCCGGATTGTGCAATCGTTGTGGAGTCGACTACCGCTTCCGACGTTCCTTTTGCAGAGGATGAAAAGCGTGTCTGTACCGTTGGCGGCGGCGCGGTGATCTCCTTTATGGACCGCTCCACGATTTATGACAAGGAATATTATCGGCTCGGGATGGAATGTGCCAGGGAGCTGGGTGTCAAGGCTCAGACCAAGACCATGATCGCCGGCGGTAACGATGCCGGCGCCATTCATTGCTCACGGGGCGGTGTGCGGACGATGGCAGTATCACTGCCCTGCCGGTATATCCATTCCTCGGCGTCCCTTGCCCGTACAGAGGATATGGAGGCTGTCTTTGCGGTGGTGAAGGCCTCTGCCGAGAGGATCCTGTGCCCATGATCTGTCTGGTAGACCATCACCGTCTTGCTGATCTGCGGCAGCTGTCCCTGCAGGAGGATCCCTATGCCTGCCGGATTGCCTGTCTGTTTGACAGCTACGGGCTTTCCTACGATTTTGCCCGCTTCTGGGTGCAATATGATACCAACGGTCAGGCGACTGCCGCCATCGTCAGATACTATGATGCGGTGACGGCGGCGCTGACGGATAACAGCGACCGTGAAGAACTCACGGGATTTTTACAGGTGATCGGCTTTGGCAGTCTGTCGGCACCGGAACCGCTTCTGCCCGGTCAGGAGGAAGCAGGTGTGCTGATGCGTCTGGTCAGACCGGCGGATGCGCCTGAGCTGTCCGATGATCTTGTGCTGAACGATCAACCGTCACTCAACGGTGTCTACCGACTGCTGGAAAGCTGCCGTGACGAACTGAATGTGCCGCCGTATGAATCGTTTTTGCTCGATATGTCCCACAAGCTGCGGCATGGGACGGCGCTGTGCATCACCCTGGAAAAGGACGGTGTACCGATAGCGTGTGCCATGACCGTGGCACAGTCAGAGACCTGTGCGGTGATCGGTGGGGTGGCGGTGCACCGGCAATTCCGCCGACGGGGATACGGAACAGCCTGCGTAACGGAACTTTGCCGAAGACTTTCCGGACGCTCCGTGCTGCTGGTCAGAGAACCTCACAGGAACCGGGCATTTTATGAAAAGCTCGGCTTTATCTAACGAAATGCGACCCCATCATAGAAAGGAAAAAGGAATATGCAGATCCCATTTTATGAGATACCTTCCAGAATCACAGAGGCGTCGGAGGAGGCCATGCGGCTTTGCCGGCCGTTTCTGGACAGAACCGACGAGATTACGGAATATCATCAGCTCAAAATGCTCCGGGCGTTTCAGAATGCCAGAGTGAGCGAGAGCTGCTTTACCGCCTCCACCGGCTACGGCTACGGCGACAGGGGCAGAGAAGCCCTGGATCAGGTCTATGCCGAGGTGCTGGATACGGAGGATGCTCTTGTGCGCCATCACTTTGCCAGCGGGACCCATACCCTGACGGTGGCGCTGTTCGGCGTGCTCCGCCCGGGGGATACCATGCTCTGCGTGACCGGTACACCCTACGATACCCTGCTGGGGGTGATTGGTCATCAGAGTCCGTCCTGCGGGTCACTGTGTGAGTTCGGTATCCGCTATGAGCAGATTGATCTGCTGCCCGACGGCCGTGTTGATCTGGAAGCCATGAGGCGTGAACTGAAACCCGATACGAAGATGGTTTATGTCCAGCGTTCCCGGGGATATTCGCTGCGGCCTACCCTCACGGCAAAGGAGATCGGGGAAATTACCGCCCTTGCCCATGAGATCGCTCCGTCGTGTATCGTGATGCTGGACAACTGCTACGGTGAGTTCGTGGAAAAGGTCACCCCCGGACAGTTGGGTGTTGACCTGATGGCCGGTTCGCTTATCAAGAATCCGGGCGGCGGCATTGCACCCACCGGCGGCTATATCGCAGGCCGGAAGGATCTGGTGGAGGCTTGCAGCTATCGTCTGACAACTCCCGGTACCGGTAAGGAGATCGGCTGTTCCCTGGGACAGAACCGGGAACTGTTCCTTGGTACCTACAATGCGCCCCATGTGACCGGTGAAGCCGTCAAGACCGCTGTCTTTACCGCTGCTTTGTATGAACTGCTGGGATTTGAGGTCACTCCCCGTTATGACGAGGTTCGCGGGGATATCATCCAGGCGCTGCTGCTGGGGGGAGAGAAAAATCTGATCCGTTTCTGTCAGGGAATCCAGAAGGCGTCTCCTATCGACTCCTTTGTGACTCCCGAACCCTGGGATATGCCCGGTTATGACAGCAAGGTCATTATGGCTGCGGGAGCGTTTACCCTCGGTTCATCCATTGAGCTTTCGGCGGATGCACCGCTGCGGGAACCCTATGCTGTCTGGATGCAGGGTTCTCTGAGCTTCCACACCGGACGTCTGGCCGCCATGCTGGCAGCGGCTGACCTGGGATAAGGGGAGTTATTTTTCCCTGCCAGTTACCGGGGAAAACCTTTTTCTGGCGAAAAAAAGGTTTTCCCCGTACCCCTTTCCCAAATTCGCTGTCGGTAAATACTGACTGCTCATTGCTGTTGACGTAGAATTTGCAGGGATTTTCAGGCAAGTTTTTTCTTGATCTCCGTGGAGTGTCGGGACTTGCCGTTGACACATGGAAAAACGGACACCCTCACCGAAGCTTTCGGGATGTTGGGGGTTACCGCTGACACATGGGAAAACGGGCACCCCCACCGCCGCTTTCGGGATGTCGGGGGTTACCGTTGACACATGGAAAAACGGACACCCCCACCGCCGCTTTCGGGGGTGTCAGGGGGACTTTCTCGTGAAAGTCCCCCTGACTCGCTCTCCGCAGAGAGCGAAACTCTTTGGGGGTGATCGACATGACAGAGGAAAAAAAGCAATTCCGGCACCGTCTGGCCTGGGTATCGGTCTGCGGGATTATCTCCGCCCTGATGAACCGTCTGCTGCAGCTTTTCACCGCTGCTGTCGGTCTGAACAGCACCTTCCCGGGACTGGCGCTTTCCTATCTGTTCATTACGGTGGCTGCGGTGCTGCTGCCGTGGGTGGTTCTCTCCTCGTTTCAGGGCGGTGTCCGAAAATGCGTGACTGTGCAGAAGCATCTGCCGGTGTTTGACAACATCCTTCTGACCGCTTTCGGACTGGGAGCCTGTATCACGCTGAATTTTCTGGCTATGCTGCTGCCCTCCGGGGACGGCGGGACGGGGATACAGATGGGTTTTGAGCCGATGAAGATCCTGCTGCTGACCGGTGTGATGGCGGCGGCTCCTGCACTGTGTGAGGAACTGGCTTTCCGCGGGATCGCACAGACCGCTCTTGACCGCGGCGGCACCGTCTATGCGGCGGTGGTATCCTCGGTGGTGTTCGGCCTGCTGCACAACAGTTTGTCATCGGCACTGTTTGCATTTGCCAGCGGGCTGCTTTTTGCCCTGCTGCGCTATTGCTCCGGCAGGCTCCTTCTGCCCATGCTGGTGCATTTTCTGAATAATACGATTGCGGTACTGGCGCTTGCGGCTGCCAATACCTTCGATCAGTCCCTCTATCAGGCACTTGGCCTGGCGGTTCTGATCGGAGGGGTATTCCTGATGCTGTCCTCCTTACCGGTGCTGCTGATGAGGCGTATCCTCAAGCCTCCCTCTGACGGCAGGACGGCGCAGACTGCTCTTTCCGTCAGACAAAAACTGCTGAATACCGTGACCTGTCCGGTATTTGACGGGTTCGTGCTGCTTACGCTGCTGCTGAAATTCTGGTAGGTGATTGGATGACAAGAGATGAGTTCTATATGCTGGCGGCTCTGGAACAGGCACAGCGCGCACGGGAACTGGAGGAGGTTCCCATTGGTGCGGTGGTTGTGCGGGGTGACGAGATCGTCGGGACGGGCTACAACCGCCGTGAGACCGGTAAAAATGCCCTGCTGCACGCTGAACTGGCTGCAATTGACGAGGCCTGCCGCAAGCTCGGCGGCTGGAGACTCTGGCAATGCGAATTGTTTGTCACGCTGGAGCCCTGTCCGATGTGCGCCGGTGCCATCATCAATTCCCGTATCAGACGGGTAGTTTACGGCTGTAACGACAGTAAGGCGGGGTCGTGCCGTTCGGTCATCAACCTGTTTGAACTGCCCTATAACCACAAGCCCGAATGTATCGGCGGGGTATTGGAGCAGGAATGTTCTGCTATGCTGTCCGATTTTTTCAAGGCTCTCCGTGAGCGTAAAAAAGAAGAGAAAGAAAAAAGGCTGTCCGGGGAATAATTTCCGGACAGCTTTTTTCAGGATGCGGAGAATACCGACATTCACTCAACAAAAATGCTCCCGCACGGAATATCCATACGGGAGCGTCAATTGATCGTTTGTCAGCGTCTGCTGCCTCCGAACAGGCGGAGAATATAAATGAACATATTGATGAAGTCGAGATAAAGCTCCAATGCGATGTTCACGGAGGATTTTTTCAGCAGCGCTTCATCATGCTGGTAATATTGATAGCCGGTCTTGATCTTGCGGGTATCGTAGGCCGTGAAGCCGATGAAGAGGGCAATACCGATCAGGCTGATAATCAGCGAATCAGACGGCATACGGAAGAGCATGGCAATCAGCGAGTAACCGATCAGTACGATCAGACCGATCAACAGGATCGGACCGAGCTTGGTCAGATCACGCTTGCTTACAATGCCGTAGATGGAGATGGCCA
The DNA here is from genome assembly GCA_900316925.1 of uncultured Eubacteriales bacterium. Classification (GTDB taxonomy): domain Bacteria; phylum Bacillota; class Clostridia; order Oscillospirales; family Acutalibacteraceae; genus UBA1213. The sequence continues at coordinate 828 of ONEU01000180.1, read as the reverse complement.
CGAACAGGACGGCGGTGGCGGCAAAGGCATAGATAGCATCCTGGGCGCCGTAGACCACCAGGAGCGGGGTGAGCGTGATGCCGTTGAGTACCGAATAAATGCCGAAGAGCGCCAGGCTCACACCATAGGGGAGCTTGCGCACGAAGAATCCCAGGACGATGACCAGGATGAACTCCACGACGATTCCGCCGTAGAAGTAGGGAAGGAAACCTTCGATCAGAGACATATTGTTCAGAAGAATGTGCATCAGCGTAAAGCCGATCAGGAAAGTAATGCCCAGGCCTGCACTCATCCATGCATACACCCGCTTGCTGAATTCAGCCATGCTGATTTTTGTCTGCGTGGAGGTATATGCCTGTGTGTAGCCGTTAAATCCCTGCTGTTGATATCCCTGCTGTTGATACCCCTGCTGCGGATACCCCTGCTGCTGATACCCTTGCTGCTGGTATCCTTGCTGCGGATATCCCTGTTGCGGATATCCCTGCTGGTAATTCTGCTGTTGGTAACCTTGCTGAGGATAGTTATTGTTATAGGGGCTGTACCCATTCTGGTTGGGATAACCGTTGTTCGGGTCATAGCCGTTGTTGCCATTATTCATACAAACACCCTTCCTTTCTGAAATAAGAGATGATAATTCCTCTACGATAACTATACCCTGTTTTATCTGAAAAGTCAACGATGGTTTTTTCAAAACAATCGGAAAAGACTGACGTTTTCTTAGTTAAAATGCTGCTGGCAAGCTGCCTCCTTACTATCCGACCAAATCTCCGCGCTTGTCGGGGATTCCCTCAGACCAAAGCAGGCACGGGTACGATGAGTCGAGTAACC
>ONEU01000177.1 GCA_900316925.1 uncultured Eubacteriales bacterium | reverse complement strand
ATTTTGTCAACATCTTCGTCGGCGGCGCAGAGCCTGCGCACCCGTGTCACGCTGCGGCGCCCCGCCGCTGTGTAGTCACGCTGTCGTTCGCCGACGCTCACTCTGTTTGTTTAAGGCGAAACTGCTATGTCGCTAACATCCGGCACGGCACAGCAGGGCTGTGTATTTTCTACCACCGCCGCCACGCCCCTTATGTGGGGCGCTTGACGGCTGTTCTTTCCGTATTTTCAAGTTCCGTTTTCTATCAAAGTACCCGTGCCTACTATTTTCAAAAAATCCCCGCCAAGTGCGGGGATTGTGGCCGGTAGTTATTTCTGAATAGGAATGCCGCCCGGAATCGGTAGATGAGTAGAGATTAGTTTCCCACGCACGGACGAAAGCGCATATCGGGTACGCAGACTCTCTGCTGTACTTTTGAGGGGGAACGGCTGTTCTTTCCGGATTAGTAAATGCTGTCTTCTATTAAACCACCCATGTCTATTATTGGCAGTTGTAGACGAGAATAGAGTTGGACGCTTGAAAATCAACCGGTCACGGAAAAATTGCGACTGACTCTCTTCAAAAGAAAATGCTTGCAGCATAAAAAATCTCCTGCGGGAAATCCCGCAGGAGATCGGTTCACTTATGTAGTGAGAAAAGCGTCAGGATTATTCCTGAGTCTTTTTCTTGCTGACTGCAACAGCAACACCAGCAGCTGCAAGTGCTACAACAGCAATTGCGATAGGCATGGTAGCGTCGCCGGTTCCAGGTGCTCCACCAGGAGTAGGTGTGCTTGCAGAAGGAGTACCGCCCTGGCTGCCCTGCTGCTGACTGCCCTGGCTTGCCTGGCTGCCCTCGCTGGTCTCGCTGCCCTTAATCTCCTCAGAGATGAACTCGCCAGTATAGGTCTCGTATGCACCTACCATATACTTATACTTTGTCTTCTCTTTGCCTCTCTGCTGCTTAGGCTCCTTGGCAGCATCTACAACGTAAATCTGACCAGCGTTTGCAACAGCATCGAACTTGAGGTCATCAGTCTGATATGCGAGTGTACCTGCCTGCATTTCCACATCAGAAACACCAGAGTTGAAGATGATGTTGGTTGCGCCGAAGGGAACTCTGCACTGCCAGATATTAGTGCCAGGAATCTGGGTCATTTCTGTGCCGGGGAATGTAGCAGGATGGTTGTTAGGTGTGCCATCCTCATTGGTCTCACGAACATAACCATAGTCCTTGCCTTCGAGGTCTGTTGTCGGACCGTAATCGGTATCCCACCAGTAAGCACACACTCTGTCCCACTTGGTGTTGGTGTTATCGAAATAGATGTAGTCAGTTCTTACAGTCTTGTAGCTCTCAACAGGCTTAGAGGATTCCTCAGTCTTGGAAGACTCCTCAATCTTAGAAGACTCCTCAGGCTTGGAAGACTCCTCAGGCTTGGAAGGATCTTCGGGCTTCGGATCAGGATCAACAGGTGTCTCGGCTGCTGCAAAAGTATATCTTACAGGCCAGAAATCCTTACCATCTTCAGCAAAGTTGAACTCGTCAGAGTTAACGAAGGACTCGGGATTATCCAGAGCTGCAGGATCAACCATTGTGGTATCCAGAGTAACAACGAGGTTGTAGCCTTCCGGAACTTTTACATGGCAGTTGGTCTGGCTGTTCTGGGTTCTGTCGAACTCACTCTCATAAACGCCCCAGCTCAGTTCCCATGCGCCGTCTGCACGAACCTTGAAGTCAAACTCGCCGGCTGCCTCTACGATTCCTGTGTAAATACCGTTGCCGTCATCAGTCAGAGCAACGTCGCCGCCCCACTCATTGAAGCCGCCGATTGCGCCTACAATTGTGAAGGGAGCCTCTGTAACCTTCTGTACTTCATAGGAAACAGGCCAGAAGTCAATGCCTTCCTCAGCAAAGTTGAATGCTGCATTGTTTACATAAGACTCTTCGTTTGAAAGTGCAGCAGCAGCAACCTTAGTGGTGTCGAGCTTAACAACAAGCTTCTCACCCTCTGCTACAACAGCATGGCAGTTGGTCTGGCTGTTCTGGGTTCTGTCGAACTCAGCTTCATACTCGCCCCAGCTCAGATTCCATGCACCGTCTGCACGGACTTTGAACTCATAATCGCCGGGAGTAGTAATGGTTGCAACATAAACACCGTCACCGTCAGCATCGCTCATCACAACGTCGCCGCCCCACTCATTGAAGCCGCCGATAACGCCAAGAGTCTCAAACTCCTTCGGGGTAATCACAGGCTCCGGCTCAGGCTCAACTACAGGATCAACAAACTCAAAGGTGACAGGCCAGAACTCATAGCCTTCATCCTCAAATTTGAATGCTGCATCATTTACATAAGACTCTTCGTTTGCAAGAGCTGCGTCATCCACCTTAGTGGTGTCGAGCTTAACCAGAAGGTCCTTGCCCTCCGGAACGACAACGTGGCAGTTGGTCTGGCTGTTCTGAGTTCTGTCGAACTCACCTTCATAAACGCCCCAGCTCCAAGCCCAGTCGCCGTCTGCGCGAACCTTGAAATTAAACTCGCCGGATGCTGCAACACGTGCTTCATACACACCGTCGCCATCATCGTCGGTCATAGCAACATCGCCGCCCCACTCATTGAAGTCGCCGATAGCGCCATAGGTGTGATCTGCTGCTTTGCCGAAATCGCCTTCAGCGGATACAGAAGTCACAGCTACGGTTGCCATGGAGCCAACAAGAGCAGCTGCCAGTGCAATACCAAGAATTTTCTTCGTCTGCATTTGTAATCTTCCTCCTAATCAAAAAATATTATAAAGCCCCCTCAAGAGCTTTATCTGTACTGATTATACAACCGAACTAAAAAAAAATCAAGCATTTAGTAACAATTTTAAATTTTTTTCATTTACCTATCTATACATTTTTGTACAAAATCACAGTTCTTTTTTGTCTCATTTTTTTAAAATCAAGATTCATTATTCAGAATTTGTACGAACAGCACATTTTTTGTACTAATTATTTGTGTAACTCGAACATCAAATTAGTTACAGATATATTACAATTTTTCTCACCCTCCGGAAACTTCCAGCGTTCTTTCCACCAAAACTGTTGAACGGCTGTTAAAATATTGAAAAATCGGAGCCTGTCTTAGAATCACTCACGAGAAAATTCCTTATAAACCACCCGTTTGTCGGTCGGGCAGATTTGACAAGCAGGAGCCAAACAGATATAATGTATTAAAAAACGAATGGATGAACGATATGAAATATTGCACCCGCTGCAAACGGATTTTCCGGCAGGAGGAACTGACACTCTGTCCGAAGTGTTCCCGCAAGCTGCACGACGATCCTCACCACTACTCCCCCGTGGACATTATTACCGCTAACGGCTTTGAGCTGGAACGCATTAAGGCTGCCCTCACGGACGCTCAGATTCCTTTCACCGTGCAGGAAACTGCCCGTGATACCGGTTTGCAGATCCTTAACGCCGCTCCCCCTGAAAATTGCAGGGTATTTGTGCCGCTGAGCTTCTATAACGATGCCGTCGAACTGCTCACGGGCATCGGCGCTCTCTCCGACGTTGAGGAAATTGACGAAGCCGAAAGTCAACGACTCAAAGAGGAACGTAAAAAAGAGGATCCCGAGGAAATGTCACCCCGGAAGCGTTTCTGGGTGCGGGTGTTCTCCATCCTGCTGTTCATCGCCCTCATTGCCGGCGCCGTGTTCCTGGCTGACCTGCTCATCCCGCTGATCAATCCGCATTTCCAGTAATCTCCCGACACCCGTCTGCTTTCCGGCGGGTGTCTTTTTTCGGCTGTTCCCGGGCAGCCCTTTGTACTTGTCCTCTGACACCATCTACAAATTTTTCGTGAAATTTTGCGCATTATTGTTGAAAATAAAGATAATATCATGTATAATATACATATTCATTATGGATGCCGGAAACGGCAAAATCTATTTTTTTAAGGAGGAATTTGTATGTCACTTCTCAGAAAATGCGTAGCGGAATGTATCGGTACATTCGTCCTGGTACTCTTCGGCTGCGGTACAGCCTGTGCTGTGGGCTGTTCCGGCAGCGCACCGAACGCGGCTTACCTCATGACAGCACTTGCTTTCGGCCTGGTCATCGTCGCCATGGCTTACTCCATCGGCAACATCTCCGGCTGCCACATCAACCCCGCCGTGTCCATCGCTATGCTGGTGAGCGGCAAAATGACCCTCAAGGAATTTTTCGCTTACATCGCTTCCCAGTTCATCGGCGCAATTGCCGGCGGCGCTCTGCTGCTTGCTTTCTTCGGCAAGGAGAGCGGTCTGGGTACCAACGGTCTTTTCAACAATGATATCTGGGCTTCCCTGCTCATCGAGGTCATTCTTACCTTTGTTTTTGTCATTGCCATCCTCGGCGTGACCTCCAAGATTGAAAACGGTGCTGTGGCCGGTATCGTGATCGGTCTGTCGCTGGTGCTCGTCCACATCTTCGGCATCCACTTCACCGGCACCTCCGTGAACCCCGCCAGAAGCTTCGGACCCGCTATCTTTGCCGGCGGCGACGCCTTCACGAATGTATGGGTCTTCATCGTTGCCCCCCTGGTGGGCGGTGTCCTCGCAGCTCTTGTCTACAGCTTCCTGTCAAAGGGTCTCTGCAAAAAGGAACCCGAGGCTCCCGAAGCTCCCGCCAAAACCGCTGCTCCTGCCGCAAGACCCCGCACCAAGTCCAAGAGCAAGAAGAGAAGATAATTTTCACCAAACCACCGACAACCGAACGTCAAGCGGTGTTTTCCACTATTTCATCAGATAGTATCCCCCCAAAAAACAAGCCCCGGAGTTTTTCGCTTCGGGGCTTTCGTTTGTCCTGTTGTCCGGAAACACTCAGCCATGCTGTCGGGTGATGGCGCCATACATCCCGGGCCGCCTGTCCCGGAACAATCCCCAGCTCATACGCAGCTCACGCACCGCTTCAAGATCAATATCACCGTAGATCACCGTCTCGGCGGTACGGTCGGCAGAGGAAAGGAGCTCGCCGGAAGCATCGGTGATAAAGGAAGAGCCATAGAAAGTGAGTGACGAGGACTGCTGGTTATTCTCCGCACAGGGGAACACCATCTCCTTCCCCACCCGGTTAGCGGCCACCACCGGCGTGATATTGGCAGCAGCATGGCCCTGCATCACACGTCTCCAATGGGGCATACTGTCCACATCCAGGATCGGCTCCGATCCGATGGCCGTCGGATACAGCAGGATATCCGCCCCCATCAGTGCCATGCTCCTGGCGCACTCCGGGAACCACTGGTCCCAGCAGATGCCCACGCCGATCGTGCCGAAGCGGGTTTTCCAGACCTTGAAGCCGGTATCACCGGGGGTGAAATAGAACTTCTCCTGATAGAACTGGTCATCGGGAATGTGCGTCTTGCGGTAGATGCCCAACACGGTACCGTCCGCATCAATGACTGCGACGGTATTATAGGTATTGTTGCCGTCACGCTCAAAGAAGCTCACAGGGATCACCACGCCCAGCGACCGTGCCACATCCCTGAAACGCCTGACAGCCATATTCTCATCGAGGGTCCTTGCCAGCTTGTAGTAGTTGTAATTTCTCTCCTGGCAAAAATACTTTGTTTCAAACAGCTCCGGCAGCAGGATGATATTTGCCCCCTCTGCGGCAGCCCTCCTCACCAGGCACTCCGCCTGATAGATATTGTCCTCCACCTGGCAGCGCATGGCCATCTGCACGGCTGCGGTTCTGATTTTCTCCATGTTTTCAGCCTCCGTTATCCTTATATATGTACCCCATTGTCAACAGCGGGAATCTGCTGCGTGATACAGTGGATGTTGCCGCCTCCGATGAGGATATCCCTGGCATACACCCCTTCCACCTTTCTGTCCGGGAAAAGCTCTTGCAGGATCCGCAGCGCATCGGCATCACGGGGATCCCCGAACTGCGGACAGATCACGTTCCGGTTGGAAATGTAAAAATTCACATAAGACGCCGCCAAACGTTCTCCGGGAATACGGGTCGGTTCCCCGTTCATATCGTCCAGACCGTCGCACTCCTCTGCGGTGATGGTCACCGGAGCGGGCAGGGGGAGCTTATGCACCCGGATCGGTCTGCCGGCAGCATCGGTACTGTGCTCCAGGACATCCAGACAGCTTTTTGACAGCACATACTGCGGGTCATTTTCGTCATCCGTCCACGCCAGCACCACCTCTGCGGGAGCCGTGAACGCACAGATATTATCCACATGCTCATTGGTCTCATCCTGATAGATTCCCGACGGCAGCCAGATCACCTTCCGCGCTCCCAGACAGCGCTTCAGCTCTTCTTCGATCTCTTCTTTCGTCAGCGCAGGATTCCTGCCCCTGCTGAGCAGACAGGCTTCGGTGGTGAGAATCGTCCCCTCGCCGTCGGAATGGATCGAGCCGCCCTCTAAAACGAAGTCCCGCTTGTCATAGACATCCACCCGCATCAGGTCGCAGAGCTTCCTTGCCATTTTATTGTCCTTGTCCCACGGGAAATACAGACCGTCCTCCAGACCGCCCCAGGCATTGAAGCCCCAGTCGATCCCGCGCAGCTCTCTTCCGTTGGTCACAAAGGTTGGGGCAACGTCTCTTGCCCAGGAATCGTCGGATTCCATCTCCACCACCCGCACACGCTCCGGCAGCATCCCTCTGGCACTATCGTAATCGTCAAACCGGGCGCAGACCGTGACCTCCTCTGACTGCGAAATGATCCCGATCACCTCTGCAAAGGCTTTCCGGGCCGCATAGGCACCGTTCTGCCAGGAATCCCGCCGGTGCGGGAAGATCATAATGCAGCCGCTGTGAGGGGCAAACTCGGCCGGCATAAAAAAGCCGTCCTCTGCGGGAACCGTTTTCAATATTCTCATACGCTCATCTCTTTTTCATCAATGTTCTGCTCTATTATAGCATAGTGAAAGCATTTTTTCTACTTTAAATATTTTTCGCCGGACAGTTTTTTGGAGACGCCCCTACGGAAATCCGTTTTGAACTGCCAGTCCCCAGGGAAAACCTTTTTCTGGCGAAAAAAAGGTTTTCCCCGGACCCCTTTCCAAAATTCGCTGTGGAATAAGACTTGCAGCAATCAGTAAACACTGACTTTCAGCAAGGTTTTTTCAAGATTGATTTCCGTGCAAAAAACCACGGAAATCCGTTTTGACCTGCCAGCTCCCAGGGAAAACCTTTTTCTGGCGAAAAAAAGGTTTTCCCCGGACCCCTTTCCAAAATTCGCTGCGGAATAAGACTTGCAGCAATCGGTAAACACTGACTTTCAGCAAGGTTTTTTCAAGATTGATTTCAATAGTTTTTTTATGGAAGGTCTTGTAATTTGGAAAGAAATATTGTATAATGATACTATAAAATATTAGGAGGTAATTCCCATGTCAGTAAAAGTTGCTATCAATGGTTTTGGCCGTATCGGCCGTCTTGCATTCAGACAGATGTTTGATGCTCCGGGTTATGAGATCGTTGCCATCAACGACCTTACAAAGCCCTCTATGCTTGCTAATCTGCTCAAGTACGACACCGCTCAGGGCGGCTACTGCGGCAAGATCGGTGAAGGTCTCCACACTGTTTCTGCAGATGACGAGGCTGGTACTCTCACCGTAGACGGCAAGACTCTCACCATCTATGCTAAGGCTAACGCTGCTGAGCTCCCCTGGGGCGAGCTGGGTGTTGACGTTGTTCTGGAGTGCACAGGTTTCTATACATCTAAGGAGAAGTCCCAGGCTCACATCACAGCTGGTGCTAAGAAGGTTGTTATCTCCGCTCCGGCTGGTAACGATCTCCCGACAATCGT
>ONEU01000179.1 GCA_900316925.1 uncultured Eubacteriales bacterium | reverse complement strand
TATGGATGGGCAGACCGTAGCTTTCAGCAAGCGCCAGTTCCCGGGCTGTTCCGGCATCCTCCGCCGCTCCGGGCATCCCCTTGACACCCAGAGCTTCGGATACCGCACCCTCGTTGACCTTGCCCCCGGCAAGATACGGATCCTCACAATGCGCCGTCACGGGGATATTGATCTCCGCTGCCTTTTTCATCGCTGCTACCATGATGGACGTATCCAGTACCGGTACACCGTCATCCGACAGGGCAGAAATCCCGGCCTCCGACAATGCTCCGATATCCGTTGCCTCGTGACCGCCCAGTCCTTTGGTGACAGCACCCACCACATGAACAAGCGCATCGGCATCTTTTGCCTTCTCCAGAATATACCGCACGGTTTCGGGCGTATCGACAGCCGGTCTGGTATTCGGCATGGCAAGAAGCTGCGTCACGCCGCCGGCGGCCGCTGCACGGCATCCGGTCAGAATATCCTCCTTGTCCGTCTGGCCCGGGTCACGCAGGTGAACGTGCAGGTCGATCAGACCGGGCGCTGCGAACAATCCCGTTCCGTCAATCACCTGCTCGCTCCCGTCTGACTGGGACGGGTCGGCAAAGCGTCCGTCAACAATCAGGAGATCGGCCGTGCCGTCCTCCCTCACGCCGCAGGCTGAAGCAAGCGGATCCACCATCGTGACGTTATTGATGCGTATTCTCTCCATGTTGATCACCTCATCACGCTCATCCGATCATTCTTCATCCTCAGGAACTTCACCGGAGAAGAATTTACCGAAGGACTTCTTGAAACGGCTTCCCACCGATCCGTTCTTCTTCTTATGATCCTTGATGATGACCTCCTGATTGGGATCTGCACTGCCGCCAAACGGATCATCCTCATCATAGCCCGTATAGAACTCAATTACATTGTCATCCTTCTTCTGCTTGCCGTTCTTCGGCTGGCTCTTGCCGGCGGGAACAGCGGGAGCGGCAGGTGCGGCAGGCTCCGTCTGAACTGCCGGCTCAACAGGAGCAGGAGCGGGCTGTCCGCCGCCGAAACGCTGGGCGTATGCCTGGTTCTTCGGCATGGACTTCTTCATCTCTTCATACTGCTTGTTATATTCCTCCGCATTCACATCCTCCAGTCTCGGCACCTTGGTAAAGCTGCTGAACATGGGCTGAATGGGCTGTCTGGATTCTCTGGCGTGTTCAAAAATAATGCCGGAATCACGCTCAAACATAAATTCATCTCTCCTTGATTTACGCTGCTCTGCAACAGGTTCCCCGGCTGCGGCGGCTGTTTCTGCGGCAGGCTGTGCTGTCTCTGCCGGCGGTGTCACGGTCTTCTCGGCCTTCACACCCTCGAAGAATTCCTCCACCGTCTCCGGCTTGGAGGGTTCCTCCTGATGCTTCTTCTTTCCCTTGGCTTTCTCCGCCTTGCCGAATACGGCTGCTACGGCGGCGGTTCCGGCAGACGCGGCGGTCACGGTTCCCGCAATAACCGCAGCTGCACCCGCTGTTCCGGCGGCATTGACTGCTCCGGCGGCAGCTCCTGCGGTATTTCCGGCGGCAGCAGTGCTTCTGCCCTTGCCGAAACGCTTCTCGAAGGCGGATTCCTCAAAGTCGTTCTCTTCCTCTGCCGCTGTTTGCTTTGTTTCCGGTTCAACGGGCTTCTTCTCCCTATCGGCACCAAACAGCTTATCAAAGCGGGAGCCTGTCTCCTCTTCCTCCTCGGAAGAAGCTTCGTCAGTTCCCTTGGCTTTGACGGTGAAGCCTTCCTTCGCCATGGCATCCCGATGGTTATAGATCTCGCCCTTATCGGCATCCTCCAGTCCCATACTTCTCAGTTCACGTTTACGCTCTGCCTTGAGGTCGGCGGAATTCTTGATCTCAATATCCAACGGCTTGCCGTTATTCTCTCTCATTGCGCCGATGATCAGGCTGCCGTCTGCGGATTTGGAGATCTCCAGCTCAATGGTATTTTCAGATTTCTTCGGCTCTGTCTGAACCTCGGGTTTCCGCTCAGGTTCTGCGGCAGGAACAGGCTCTTTGGATTCACCGCTGCTGCTCTTCAGTCTGTCGATCAGCTTGGAGAAAGCAGTTTCTGTAGGCTGTTCCTCCATAATCGGCTCTTCCTCAAGAAGTTCCTCCGTGACAGTCTCTTCCTTGACGGGTTCTTCCTTCACAGGCTCTTCGATCACGGGTTCCTCACTGACAGGCTTTTCGATGACAGGCTCTTCCGACACCGTCTCTTCCTGCACGGCTGCAGGGGCAGTCTCCTGCTCCTGAGCGGCAGGCTCTAATTTGCCAAAGTGCTTTTCAAACTTGGATTTGCGTTTCTCGTCAGCATTGACCAGTACGATATCCGGTGAAGCAGCTGCTGCAGCGGTGACAAGGGGGGTGGTACGGTTCTTGCCGAAACGCTTCTCGTAAGCGGATAATTCTTCCTCTCCTTCTGTCTCTGCGACAGGCTCACCGGCGCTGATCTGCTCGGTCTGGCCGCCGTTCTCCTGCTCGGAAACACCGATCTGCTCGATCTCGGTATGACGCTTCTCGGTAATCTCCGCAAAAACAACCTCATCACCGCTCTCACCATCGGGATAATTGCTGACAGACTCCTCCGCTGCAGGCCGTGCAAACGGTGCCTCCTGACCGTAGGATGCAGCATACGGAGCAGACTCCGTGCCCTCCTCCGGGTAAGCGGACTGTGCAGGATACGGCTGTTCCTCGGGCGTTGCGGTGATCTCGGTAAAGCCCTCCGGCTGCGTGCTCTCCTGACTGCTGATCTCGTCTGTTTCAGGCAGCTCGGTCACTCTTACCGTATCCTCGTTCAGCTTCTCCTGGACGGGAGTGCCTGCTGTCAGACTCTCATAGGTCATCGGTGCGGTATTGATCATGGCCGCATCAAGCGCAAATTCCTGTGTGCCGTATTTCTCGATCCGGGTGTCGGAATAGATATCCTCCGGCTCCCGGTTCTGATTGTCTTCGTTTTCCACCAGAGCGGTGGTCGAACGTCCGCGGGACGGAGCTTCAATCTCGGTCTCCTCTTCCTCTTCCAGCTGCTCGGCCAGCCTCTTGGTCTTCTTATAGCGCATACCGGCGGTAATCATCACCACAAGGGCGATCAGTCCGATGGCGGAGGCAATAATGATATAGATGTAGCGGATATCAAAGCTGTCGGAATTAACGATTGTCTCGCTCTGCTGTACGGACGACTGGGGCGCCGGTGCGGGCTGGACGCCGTCAAACTTCACCGTCTGCATGACCGCATTGAAGACCTGCTGCTCATACGGGTCGATCACCCCGTCGTATGTCTGGAAGGTGATAATCACACGCACGCCGTTCACGATCGTGTATTCCTGGATACCGCTGATCTTCGTATTATCGGTCTCCTCTTCCATATTCAGGCTCAGGAACAGGGTGTTATTGATATTGCTCTTGGTGCAGCCCTTATAGACCTCCTGCTTGAGCAGGTTATTCGTGATACTCTCGATCTCCTGATCGGTGAGCGAAGACAGATCCTTGACCGCTTCGGTATCACTGTTCTTCATCACGGTCACGGTGATGTCATAGGAAAAGTCCTTCACACTCGCACGGATATAGGTTGAGGATTTCTCAAAATTCTCCATGATCTCGTTCTTTGTGAGGCGGTAGGCTTCAAAAGCAGGATCATTGGCGTCGGTGTCACGGGTGATGACATACATCGTATCCGGAAAGGAAATATCCATCTTGGCAAAGTCCACACGGTATTCCTTGAAATTCAGCTTCTCTACCGGCACATTGCTGCTTTCTTCCTTACTGCTCCCGGAAGATGCCTTGGAAGAGGTCTGGACGGATGCCTGGCCTGAGGCTTTCGAGCTTTGCTGCGTACTCGCTTCACCGGACGGCTTACTGTTGCCGGTACTTCCTTCACCGGGTTTTTCGCTGCTTTCCTCGGTTGTCTCTGAGACACTTTCCTGGGCAGCGCTCTCCTCACTGCTTTCGCTTGGCTCTGCATACACCGGCATCGAGAGTGTGAGTGCAACCAGCGCTGCAGCCAGCAGGGCAGATAGTTTTTTCATGGTGAATCCTCCTCATCGCTTTTGCTTATCTGAAAGCGTTACGTCCTGTAATCATATTTACACATGATATATTATACTGTAATCAGCCTCAAATTACAAGTCTTCCCGCCGTGAGTTTTTTCGGCGTACAGAAAAATTTTTAATGAATTATCGAAAAAAACTGTTAAAATACAAAAAACTATGTTATAATGTTCCCGGCGGAATCATTCCGTATCCCAAACAGTAAGGAGTAATGAAAAATGGAAATTGTTTGTTTGGATCTGGAAGGCGTACTCGTACCCGAAATCTGGATTGCATTTGCTGAAGCAAGCGGTATTCCCGAACTCAAAAAGACCACCCGTGACGAGCCTGATTATGCGAAGCTGATGAAGTTCCGTCTGGATATCCTCAAGGAGCACGGCCTCGGTCTCAAGGAGATCCAGGACACCATTGCTAAGATCGACCCCATGCCCGGAGCAAGAGAGTTTCTTGACAAGCTCCGTGAGCTCACACAGGTTATCATTATCAGCGATACCTTCACCCAGTTTGCAAAGCCCCTGATGAAAAAGCTCGGCTGGCCCACCATCTTCTGCAACACCCTTGAGGTGGCTGATAACGGCGAGATCACCGGTTTCCGGATGCGTATCGAGAACTCCAAGTTCACTACCGTCAAGGCACTGCAGTCCATCGGCTACGATACCATCGCAAGCGGCGACAGCTATAATGATCTGGGAATGATCAAGGCAAGCAAGGCAGGTTTTCTGTTCAGAAGCACCGATAAGATCAAGCAGGATAACCCCGATCTCCCGGCTTACGAGACTTACGATGAGCTGTTTGAGGCTATCAAGGCCGCTCTGTGATCCCGCAGGACACCAAAAACACACTTTTTTCAAAAACCAACGGCACGGTACTCCCAGGAGTATCGTGCCGTTTTCATATCCACGGACGTGGTTTTCCGGAACACAATGTGGTTAAATGTTATCGATGCGGATGGTTTCAATGATGTTCTGCTTGTGTACCTTCTTGATGGAGAAGCGCATGATGATCCACACCAGCAGCATGACGACAGAGATGCTCAGCAACACTGCCAGCCACGGGAATATGTAGGGCTTGTGGGTTTCCGCATTGGCATTGACAAGGAAATAAATCAGCACGCTGCTGCCGATTCCGATGGGCAGACCGATCAGCAATGACTTGGTGGTGTAAAGCAGGCTTTCCAGGCTGATCATCCTGTTAAACTCGTGCTTGGTCATTCCGATGGACTGGAGCATCGCAAATTCCTTGCGGCGCATCTTCATATTCGTCGTGATGGTGTTGAAGATATTGGTCAGACCGATCAGAACGATCACGATGATAAAGCCGTAGATAAAGATCTGAATCAACAGCATGATGGAATTCATCTGACGCAGCTGCTTGGAATAATTCATCAGCGACAATCCGGAGTAGTTCATGTCAGAGGTTGCCAGATCAGAAAGCTCTTCCTCAAGCGTGTCGCAGTCATCCGAGTAGAGACTCATCGAGAAACCGTAATAATAGGCATTCTCATCTTCAGGCAGCATAGAAACATAGGTATCCATGGAGATGATCAGCAGCGGTTCATAGTGATCCGTATTATGAACCGAGTAGACAAAATTATCCGGCATATCACCGATAATCGTCAGACTGACGGTTTTCTCTTCCGGCTTCTTTTCCGTCGGCTGTGTCTCCTGACCGTTTAAGGCCTCGTCTCCTTCACCCATTTCAAATTCATCATCGTAATTGAATAATTCCATGCTGCCGTTTAAGGTCAGGCCTTTGTAATCCACCAGGAACGGATAATCCTTATAGCCTCTTTCCAGAAATTCACGGTAGTAATTTCCTAAAAATGCCTTATTCTTACATTCGGCGGTTGTCAGTCCCATCGGCTTGGCAAGCGTTTCAAATTTTGCATCATCCACCACGACGCAGGTGAGATAGGTATTGATCTTATCCGCAGAAGGATACAGATGCTTGATATCGGGGTTAACGTTATCCATCGGGATATCAAAGCGATAGTTCGAGTAGTTGGTAGTAACAACGCTTTTCTGGACACCATCCAGATGGGCAATCTTTTCATAGTTGCTCAGAATCTTTTCTAATGAGTATGTTTTGCCGTTCTCGTCACTCTCCGGAAGCCCTACAGCCATATTGTATTCACCGCTGCCATAATGTGACATCATCATACCGAAGTTGTATTCCACGAACGAATAGATGGTGATATATACCGCCACGCTGACAACAATAGACACAACGGTCGTGCGGTACTGCTTGCGGCTGCGCTTCATGTTCTTCCACGCAATGCTGCCGCCCACACCGAACAGCTTCTCTATGAAGCGAGGCGTATTGAAGCTGCAGGTCTTTTTCTTTCCGGAGATCTTGATATCGGTGTTGCTGCGGATGGCCTCGATAGGAGAGATTTTGGAGGCTCTGTGAGCAGATGAGTAAACCGAGAAGAAGATGGTCAGAATGCCCAGACCAGCAGCCAGAAGGAGCGCCCAGAACGGCACCATCATCACAAAACGCATTTTGCCGATAAACTCACCCATCAGACCGTTGACGAGCTGCACCAGGATCCAGGTGACTCCCACACCCAGCAGCAGCCCCAGGGGGATACCGATCACACCCAGTATAAATCCCTCAAACAGCACATTATTTCTGATCTGTCGGGAGGTTGCGCCGGTGGATGCCAGCATACCGTACAGCTTGGTCTTCTCGGTGATGGAGATGGAGAAGCTGTTGCGGATAATAAATACGCTGGCACAGATAATCATCAGAAAGACAAAGCCAACAATCGCCAGCGTCATCAGAAGAGAGCTTTTGTCAGTATCAATGCCCTTAGAGGACAGAAGCTGGACATTCACTGAATAGTTCATCATATCCACTTCCGTGCTGCTTTGTGAAATAATGGTGTAAATCTCCTGGGCCTCCTCCTCAGAAACCAGCTGGTTACTAAACAGAATATCTGCCTGTTCATCCGTCAAACCGAACATACTGCCGATGACGTGTTTATAATTCTTTTCAGCAGCATCCGTAAAACGGATGTAGGTGTCATACGCGCCCACCCAATCCATCAAGGGCTTATCGTAAATATTGCCAACAGTGTAGATCCGCAGGCAGGCAGAAAAGGGATCCGATGCCATTTCTGCGGAGGCGTCATTGATAATACCGGTAACGGTATAGGTTTTGGTGACCTTCGGAGTGAATACTTCGTTATCACCCCAATAATAGGCCTCGGCAGGAAGCTCATATTCGTTGATCGGAGCTCCCTGGTACACCTCAATAGTATCGGTAACATTCGGGTCCATCGTTCTCATGCCCAGTTCCAGTGTCAGCTTGCCCCCTACCTCACACTTCGAGGCGTGTCTCAGGTAATCCGTCGTGACAGCGATCTCGTCGGGAGTCTGGGGATAACGGCCTTCCTTCAGCGAAAAGTCAAAGCCGTGTTCAAATGTATTGGGGGTGAGCGCCTTGACAATGACATAGGGGGTATATAAGGTACCGCTTTCCAGCTTGGCAACACCCACATCTGAAGCAGTATAAACCTCCTGGATATCCGGGTTCTCCTCCAGCTGCTGAATGCCCTTCTGGGTCTGCTTTCCCTGGAACATCAGATCATAGTCACCGGTGTTATGCACCGTCATATCATTCATACTCTGGTTAAAGCTGGTGTAAATGCCGGCTACCACCGTGATGAGCGCCACCGACAGGACAATGCCGATGATGGTCACGATCGTGCGGGTC
>ONEU01000178.1 GCA_900316925.1 uncultured Eubacteriales bacterium | reverse complement strand
TCTATTCGCACAATCTCGCGCGCCAGCGCACTATTCAGAAAAAACCTACGGCTACAACCTCCCGCGTTTGTAAGGATTCCGATCCTGTGCTCCCGTGTTACCAGCGACTGATTGAACTCCAATCACTCAAATTTCTATCCTCGTCTGCAACTGCAAAGAAGCAGGCTCTGCGCCCACGGGAATCAATTTTGAAAAAACCTGCCTGAAAGTCCCTGCAAAACCTTGGTCAACAACGATGAGAAGATAGTGTTTATCGATTGCTGCAAGGCTTATCCCACAGCGAATTTTGGAAAGGGGTACGGGGAAAACCTTTTTTTTTTTTTTTTTAGGTTTTCCCCGGGAACTGGCAGGTCAAAAATGATTTCCGTGCTCTGCGCCGCCGGCGTTTGACAAATGGGGGGGATTAGGGTATAATGAAATGATTGGATGAAAAAAGAAATTTGATTAAATGAAAAAAGGCAAAAAGGCAAACGAGAAAGAGGTATCGCATGAACGAAGAAATGAAAACAGGATTTCAGGAACTGGGACTGAGGAAGGAACTGCAGCGTGCAGTGGAGGATATGGGTTTTGTAGAACCGACCGATATCCAGGCACAGGCAATCCCGCTCATCCGCAGGGGCAGGGATGTGATCGGACGTTCCCAGACGGGCACCGGCAAGACAATGGCTTTCGCTATCCCCGCTGTGGAGATGATAAACACCCGTGAGAGTACCGTGCAGGTCATCATTATGTGCCCCACCAGGGAGCTTGCCCTCCAGTGCGGGGAGGAGATCCGCCGGCTCACCCGCTTTACACCCGGTATCCGCCCGGTGGAGGTGTACGGCGGCGCTCCGATGGACAGACAGATCACCCGCCTGAAACGTGCCAATATCGTTATCGGCACCCCCGGCAGGATTATGGATCATCTCCGCCGCAGAACCCTGCGTCTTGACCATATCAGGCTGGCGGTGCTGGATGAAGCGGATGAGATGCTGAGCATGGGATTCAAGGAGGACATGGAGACAATCCTCCGTGAGACGCCGGAGAACCGGCAGACCGTCCTGTTCTCGGCAACGATGCCGCCCTCCATCATGGCGATCACCGAGGAATTTCAGCGGGAACCGCAGCTGGTGGAGACTGCCGGTAAACAGATCACCCTGGATAATATCGTCCAGCAGTATGTGGAGGTGCCGATGGGGCGCAAGACCGACGCACTCAAGCTGCTGCTCTACTATTATGAACCGTCCCTGTGCATGGTATTCTGCAATACCAAGAAGATGGCGGATGAGCTGACGGAGGAGCTGAAAAAGAGCGGCTTCAATGCCGAAGCACTCCACGGCGACCTCAAGCAGTCCCAGCGCACCGCCGTGATGGATAAGTTCCGGTACGGCTCCACCTCTGTCCTGGTGGCAACGGATGTGGCGGCACGCGGGATTGACGTCAGTGATGTGGAGTATGTCTTCAACTACGACATCCCCCAGAACAACGAGTATTATGTTCACCGGATCGGCAGAACCGGCAGGATCGGCAAGGACGGCACCTCCGTCACCATCTGCAGCGGCAGGCGCCAGGTCAGTGAACTCAGGGGCATTGTCCGGGAGCTGAAATGCACCGTTACCGAGATTCCCGTACCCACCGGGGAGCAGATACGCTCCCGCAGCAGCGAAAAGTATGCCGAACAGGTACAGACCGTCCTCAACGGACAGCTCCACACGGAATCCTATCAGCTGGTGGAGATGCTGCTCAGCGAGGGCTATTCGCTGTATGATATCGCCGCCGCTGCATTACAGATGAATTTCAGCGAGCAGGAGATACAGATTGCCGATATCAGGCAGGAGCGCCGCCAGTTCGGCAAGGACGGTCAGGTGGATTACAGCCGGATCGTTCTGGATATCGGACGTTCCTCTCATGCGGCGCCGAACCATCTGGTAGCGTCCATCACCGAGCGCAGTATCCTGCACGGCGCGGATATTGGTAAAATTGAGATTTATGATGATTATTCGGTAGTTTCCGTACCCACGGCGGCGGTAGACGAGGTGGTGGATCAGATGTACGGTGCGAAGGTCTGCGGCAGACCCGTGAAAACCCGGATCTTTGAGGAAAAGAGCCGGCCGTCACGGCAGAACGGACAGCGCCGCCAGCAGACAGCCCGTCAAGACCGGAGCCGGAAGCCGTCAGGCCGGGGATATGCGGGCAAGAATACGGGACTGCACCGTTCACAGCGCCGCAAGGGAGTATAAGCAGTCTCCGGGGAGGAGACTGTACGAGAAAGGGTGATCGTAATGAAGAAGATTGTCGGGATGCTTCTGGCGGGAGCCGTGATGTTGAGTCTGTGGGGCTGTTCCCAAGGGCAGGAGAGTGTTTCTGAGAAGCCGTCGGCAGCCTCACGGAGCTCTGCTGTCAGCCGGCGTGAGACCTCGTCGGTATCCGAGAGTGCGTCAGTAGCGTCGGAAAGCTCTGCCGAGCCGGAGCGTGTACTGCCGGGGGGCGTCACGAAGGCGTCGGGCAACAAGCTGCGGTTCACCACCAGTGTATTATCCCTGTCGGCATTCTTCCCGGACGAGTTCTATGTGGAAGCCAACGATTACAAGCCGCAGTACGGGATTTATCTGCAAAACGACACCGGTACGGCGACCCTGCTGCTGGAGGCGGTCAATGACAACACCATGACCTATCGGGAGATGAAGGAATACCTGCAGGGGTTATATCCGGATGCGGAGGTCCGCATTACCGACAAGAAGGAAGTGACCTGCCAGCGCCGCATGACGGACAAAAGCGGCAAGCAGTATCTTGCCATGCAGAAGTTTCACGTTGTCCGGGGCGGCTATCATCTTGCCGCCATCTGCTGTCACCCCTCCGACAAAGCCCTTTACTACCCCATGCTCCTTGACGTTGATTTTTCCTGACCCGGTCAGGGGGACTTTCACGAGAAAGTCCCCCCGACACCCCCGAAAGCGTACCCGTTGTTTTCTACGGGGAGTCTATGTAAATCCCCCCCGACACCCCCGAAAGCGTACCGTTGTTTTCTACGGGGAGTCTATGCAAATCCCCCCGACACTCATTCTACGGTTAGGAAAGGGA
>ONEU01000176.1 GCA_900316925.1 uncultured Eubacteriales bacterium | reverse complement strand
TGCGGATGTAGCTCATCTGGTAGAGCGCAACCTTGCCAAGGTTGAGGTAGCGAGTTCGAGCCTCGTCATCCGCTCCACTTCCCCGGTACATTGTACCGGTTTTTTGTTGCCCTTTCGTCAGAAAATCCCCGTGACTGCCCTGTCACGGGGATTTCTTCTTTATTCCGGTTCCGTTTCTTCTTTACGGGCATCGGCTATCTTATAACAGAATACCATCAGACTGTCGCTGAGATGAACATTCTCTACCACAACGTCCTTGTAGCGTCCCGAAAAATCATAGTGACTGAAATTCCAGAAGCTCTTAATACCAAGCGCATAGAGTTTGTCGGCAATCTCCGCAGCCGCTGTTTTCGGCACGCAGAATACGGCGGCATCAATATGGTGTCCGGCAGCAAAACTCCCGAGGGACGCAATATCCTCCACCGTCAGACCGCAGAGCGCCGTTCCGAGCTTCCGGGGGTCGTTGTCAAAAACACCGATCAGCTCAAAGCCCTTCTTCTGATACAGAATATGTAACGCCACCGCTTTGCCAAGGTTGCCCGCGCCGATCAGAATTGCCTGGTAGGTATGCTCCAGACCAAGGATACGGCCGATCTCCTGGTGCAGACTCTGCACCGAATACCCATACCCCTGCTGACCAAAGCCGCCGAAGCAGTTCAGGTCCTGACGGATCTGCGATGCTGTCATCCCCATGCGGTCAGACAATTCCCGGGAAGAGATCCGCTCCACACCGTTGTCCATCAGGTCCCCCAAAAAACGATAGTACCGCGGCAAGCGCTTGATCACGGGAACGGAAATATTCTTTTGTTTGTTCATTGCAATCACCAGATTGTTAATTTTTTATCATGTTCTCTCTCCTTAGTTTATCAGTTATCGTAAAAAAAGTAAAGAACAAAATCTGACAAAGTTCCCGGCTCAGCATTGGCAAAATATTCCATCCGGAAAGAACCGTCTGTTAGGCTTCCCTGGTGATCTCTTCAAGCTGCAGGACGATCTCACTGAAATATCTTTGCGGAACGCGGTCAAGAGGGATTGCTTTCCGGTCGTCGGCTTCATCGTAGAGATAGCTGCCGTGGGCAATGGTTCCGGGACGATAAAAACGCACGGATTCGATGGTGACCGATTCGTCCTCTACGGCAATATAGGTTCCGCTGAAATGCAGCTCCGCAGCGTTTCCCAGCAAAGTGGAGCTGCCGTCCGGGTTCTTCATGCGACGGGTGGCATCCTCACGGTAGAACACATAAAACATCCCGGCATCCTGTGCTGAACCCTTGTTCCAACCGTATTTCACGGTGCGTCCCAGAAGGGTCAGGGCATTGACGGAACGTCCGCAGAACCGGTTCAAATCAAGCTTTCCCTGCTCCTGTTCTTCCGGACGGTAAGTCTTTCTGTCAAGCTGGGCGATCGGCTGTATGATCTCGTAATCACAGAGCTGTTCCCGCCATGCCGACAGCGTATCTGCATCCAGCTCGATGGGATGTGCCAGTCCGATCTGACAGTCTTCTGGCAGGACATATTCCTCTTCCTCACAGGTCGTAAACGAACCGTCCTCCAGATAACGGAAGGTAGCGCTCTCCTCTTCCTCCCAGGCTGTCCAGATCAGACCGATGGCAAAGCTGTGCATCACCGGATTTTTAACAAACAGGTTCTCCCATGCCGTTCTCTCCCACCGTCTGTCTGCCATGAACGCCGTCTCCAGACGCAGCTTCTGAACAGACACCACCGTTCTGAGCTGTTTCTTGAGCGACTTGAAATCCCCATACGCCTGCCCGGCAAGCTCTTCATCATCCTTCTTGCCGGGTGACGGCAGGTTTTTCAGCTTCTTCCCGCTCTCATCATAGATTTCCATCTCCAGCGCCGGCGTGAGGACCACCCGGAAACGTCTTGCACCATAGTCAAATACCCGCTCACAGTTCTCCCGGAAGCCCAGGTCGGGCACGATCCGGTCACTCAGTTCATCAGCCGTGATGCCGAGTGCCTCTGCCGCACTTTCCATGGCTTCGGCAGCAGCCTTTTTAACCTGCTTCTGTTTGAACTTACGGGCAAGGTTATCCACCGTCATCAGCGCCAGAGAACTGCCGTTGAGTGACAATGCCCTGACTGCTTCGGCCGCTATTGCCCCACGCATATTTTCCGCCCAGTCCCTGATGCATTTCAGGACGATATCAACCATGCCGTCTCCACCGTGAATCACGGCAAAATACAGTGCCCACTTGGTCTTTGCTTCCGCTCCCTCACTGTACCAACGGGAAAAGATCTCGGCTGCATAGCGGTGCAGTTCATCCTCGTTGAGTTCCGCTGCCAGCAGAAATGCATTTTCGTTCCTGCCCGGAACCGGCATGGTACTGTAACACAGAATGAGCGCCTGCAGATACTCCTCATCCGCCGTCGAACCGTTCCTGAAATGCACCGTCGGCAGCGGTACCGTATACAGCCAGGCAATCTTCTTTTTTCTTCCGCCCTTGTGGAGCTCCCTGACGAGGGTTATCGGCGAAAAACGCCCGGCTCCGCTCTCGCCGGATGCCGCTGACGTCCCGAGCAGCGCTCTCATTTTATCCGCAAGCCTGACGCTTTTTTCGTTTCCGGCAGCCTCCTCCAGCACCGCACGGTACTCTCCGACGCCCCACAAGGCTATGATCTCCACCGCATTTTCACGCATTGCCTGTTTCCTGGAGGAGAGCATCGCAAGAACCTCCGGCTCATATTCCCGGTGCTGTCCGATCAGCCCGATCACCGTCCTTCGCACCTCCTTCGAGCTGTCTCCGCAGAGGGCAAGCAGACGTTCCCGATTCTTCGGGTCTCCGTTCATCCGTTCCAGGTATCGGGCATAGCAGCAGCGTGTGACAACCTCATGCCGGGGACATTCCTCTGCATACAGTTCGTCAAACTGCGGACTGTTTTCCGCCATCAGGCCGACACCCTCCTGCATGATTGCAAGCCGTTTTTCCTCCCAATAGTCATTCAGCGAATAAACCTTTTCAAACACACCGATCCTGTCCGCAAGCGGTATGCCCGCAGCGGCAGCAGCCCGCAGCAGGCGCTTCATTTCTGCGGCACCCCCGATTCCTGTCAGGAACAGGTTATTGAGATATCCCACGATCCCGGACGGATGCTGGAGCATTTTGTAAGCAACATACCGCTCATAGAAATCCGGCACCACCCCGAGCTGTCCGAGCATCTTTTCTTCATGACGTGATTCGTTCCACGGATTTCCGGGAAGGGTAAGCTCCACCCGGACGGATTCCAGCACGCTCAAAGGCGCCTGTCCCCGGAGATAATCCAGGACTGTCTTTCTGACGTTGCTTCTGACATCCATCACTTCACGCTGGATAGTCAGTTCGGTCAATTGCTGTCCCATGCTGCATCCGTACCGTTCTTTTGCTCCCGGGACGGTTCGTTCCAGAATCTTCAGCAGATCACCGTAATAATTGAACAGATATCCAAATCTTCCTCCCGCCCCTACTGCTTCTTTGGATGTCATCACATTCAAAAATGACTGCGTATACTTCTGGGACAGCAGTTCCAGAAAGTGAATCGTATTTTTTGCGCAATAGGTCGTATCGGCTCTCCGGAAAGCGTCAGAAGAGACCGCATTCTTTACGGTACACCTGATTATCTTCTCTACCGTCATCTGTCCGGCTTCTTCTGCTGCCTCCGTCAGGAACTCCATGTTTTTTTCAAAATGATCGTAGGGAATATGCTCCTGGATCGCTGACAGCAGCAGGTCACAGTTCTGTTTGAATCTTTCCCGCAGGCGTTGTTTCAGCGCTGGTCCGCTATTCATCCCCATAAAAAGCATGAGCACCGTGTTCTCAAGCCCGGCAGTATCGTGCTCGCTCATCCCCTGCTCACAAGCAAGCAGACAGGCTTCCATTTCTTTCCGCTCATCATCGGTGAAATCCTCCTCCCTGCAGTATGCAAGCGCTACGGCATAGAGGGTTTCCCGAGCAGCAGGGTTGTTTTCATTGCAGAAGCGCTTGCCGGCCTGATAAAAGTCCGTCGGATGGTTCCTGGCTGCTTCAATCAGATCGTTCTGACAGAGCAGGTATTCGCCCGGAACCCCATAGGCAAGAAACGCCAGCATTTTTGGCTGGAAATCCTCCGCCGGACAGGCTGTCTCATAGGCGTGACGGAGCCTGATGATCTCCGGCTGCATGAGATGATAAAAATATGTCGGCTGAAACAGCAGGTAACGTCTGATGGTGTTACCGGCAGCAGCATCCAAAAACAATACATATCTGTCCGTTGCATCAAAGGATCTCGCTTTCGGCAGCCGCAGGAGTTCCTGGAACAGCATGATGCTGTTGCGATGGCTGTTCCGATCGGGCAGCTCTCTGTACCGGATCCCCGACAGCAGCGACAGATCCGGTTCCCTGGAAAAATCAAAGAACTCCCGGGCAATCGTTATTTCTTCCTCCCGGAAACCGATTTCACGAAGAGTCATCAGGATTCTTCTTTGAATATCGGTGTCCTGACCCTTATCGAGCAGATTCATTTTCGTTTTCCTCTCTTTCAAATAATCGGTTGATCGCACACTGAATGTCCGTTTTCCGGATACCCGCCTGCAGATAGGCATAGATACGGCTGACAGAACGGATGACGGCGGTATAATCCTGACGGCAGGTGTGGTTGCCTGCTTTGAAGGCTTCCGACAGCTCATGCAGACTGCCGCTGAGTACCGTCAGGCCGGAACGTTCACATTCCTTGCTGTAATCGTCGATCTGTCCGTAGAGGTCAAAGGAATGGACGCCGCATTGGACCATATCACAGAGCATCTCATTGATCTCACGGAACAGTCCTGAAAAATACGGATATGCCGGGTCAGGCGATATTTTCCGCGGCTGCGGCTGCGGACGGGGAACACACAGATCATCGAAAATCGCAATGGGATAGATATGACATTCGCCGCCTTCCAGCCATGCGTTTCCGAAAATAACATAAGAGGCACCGGGATTTTCGATCATCCTCTTTCCTACCATCGCCAGCTGCGGGAACTGGTCCCTTGATTTGCTGTGGTAGCGGGCCTGTATCTTCAGACGCTGACCGTAAGCGTCCTCCGCTACAATGGTGTGGGTCTGATGTATCTCGCTGAATCCGGAGTGGATACATCTTTCCGGCATCAGCATCACCAGCGTCTCCCCTTCCTCGTCATCCGTCCCGTGACGAAAGCTCTCCTCGATCAGCTTGCGGAAATCGGTATATACCTTCTCATAAACTGCCTTCTGATCGAGTTTTGTCTTGCGGAGCTGTACCGCCTGTGTTTCGCCGGAGGACGAGAGCTTGATTCCCGACAGCTTCGGCAGGGTCAGACGCATTTCATAATACATCAGGACATCGCACAACCCGTACAGCCCCCAGGGTGCATTGGATTTTTTGCTGCGCCTGCTGCTGTAGTATGTGGGACGTATGTCCGAGTAGGTCAGGTACGGAAGCGCTCTGCCGCTGGGACTCTTGTTGACAAAATAATAGATGTCCCCCTCATATCCGGTGATGGATGAGAATTTCCGCTTCGCAACCGGAACCAGCTCCAGTTCATCCGTGATCTGATAGCTGCTCTTGAAGTCACCCGACAGTTCCTTGAGCTTTTTACTGTCGGTTTCCTGCAGGATGCTTGTCATCAGCTGATGCGCATACATCATTGTATCAAAGAGCCGATGGGCAGAAAATTCCGGCGAATGGGCGGTGTAGGCTTTCAAGCGGTTGCCGATCTCACGGAAGAGCCTCTCGCCCTCCGGACATTCCGCATGATGGCACAACAGGGCGTTCGTCTCGCTGTATTCGGCAGCATCCTCCGATGTTCGCACTAATCCGTCGGTCAGCAGCTGTTCCAGGAAGGCCAGGCACAATCCGGCACAGTGATGCAGCTTATCCGTATCGGAAACCACAGCGGTTTCCCGAACGGGGGCAAGACTGTTCAGGTCAACGATACCGTGACGCAGCTTCCAGGTCAGAATGGCGGCTGCCACATGCTTACAGGGCATTGCTCCGCCGCAGGTACAGCTTGAATACCGCAGCGGGGTGAGCAGCTTCACGGTCACACGCTCCTCCGGGATATCCACCGTGATCGAGGACAGCTCCTCCATCAGCGGTATTATTCCCACCCTGACTTTTTCTAAGAACGTATTGTAGTATTTCTTTTTCATTACCCTGACCAGATCTTCTACAGGATACCCGGTCAGTTCTTCGGCAAGTTTTTCCTGCCTTGACAGAGGCTTCTCCGGTGCCGCCGCTGGCGGCTGGGGTTCCTTCGGCAGCAGCTCCTGTCTGAGAAACAGCACCGCCGTCACGATATGCCGGCAGATCGTGCGTGACGGACAGGAACACACACTCTCAGCAACCGGTACTTTGATCACACATTGAGCCTGATCGACCATCACATCAGCGGTGTCACAGATAAATCCGGTGGTGATCGACGCCGTTTCCAGGTCTTTATGGGCACGCTTGACAACCCCCTTGTTGCTGATCGCCGTCAGGTAATCATCATCCGCGTCGGCAAGCGCTTTTTTCAGTTCATCCAACTTCCTTCCTCCTTTCCGGGCGTTCCGTGATCCGTCACCGGCCGATCATTTTCCCGATATGGTCTCCGAGCTGCTCGGGCGTCATTGCTCCCACAAATGCACCGCGATCCGCTAACTCTTGTCCAAGAGTGGTATGATAAACCGGATTGGCATCCCTGTCGAGTGTGGTCAGAAACAACAGCTTGCTGCCGCTGCTGATGATATCCGTACTGGTTTTCATCAGATACGCCGGGTCGCGTCCCTCAAAAAGATCGGTGACCACCACATAGATGGTCTCATAGGGGACGGTACACAGCGTTTCGCAATAGGTCAACGCATTATTGATATCCGTCCCGCCGCTCAGCTGCATCCCCATCAGCACCTCCACAGGGTCATCCGCATAACCGCTGATGTCTACGACCTTCGTATCAAAGAGCACGACCTTCGTATCAATCATGGGGAGGCTGGCAAAAATACCTGCCATCACGGCGCTGTAGATCACGCTGTCGAGCATTGAACCGCTCTCGTCCACCGCAATGATGACCCGCCACTTGTGATGGCGGCTAATCCGGCTGCTGAAATAAATGTCCTTCAGCATGAGCCGCTCCTGCTCACGGTCATAGTATTTCAGGTTTCGGTGGATGGTCTTTTTGAAATCCAGGTTCCGGATGGAATGTACCTGACTGGGCATATTCCGGTTAAGCTTGCCAAGCAGGGACTTTTTCAGTTCTACCCACAGCTTCTCTGTCAGCTCCTCCACGACCCTCCGGACAATGCGGCGTGCTTCCTGCAAAACTTCACTTTTCATATTCGCCTTGAATTGCAGGATGATCTTGAGAAGTTCTGTGTTCGGCTGCATTTTTGCAAGAACCTGCTTATCTGTCAGCAGTTCAGTGAGCCCGAAATGCCCCAGAGCCTGCTTTTCCAGGATCTCTACCGTGGACTTCGGAAACAGCTTGCGGACCTTCTCGATCCATTCCGCAGCCTGCAGACAGGAGTTTTCTGTTCCCCCTCTCCGATCCTCCCGCATGATATCCTCACCGTATTCCCGCTGATACAGGAAATCCAGCGTATTCTCCATGTTTTCATACAGCCCCTGCTGCTGCTCCGTCCCCAAAAAATCTATATGGTTCCGGGCGTTCTTTCCAAGAATCAGCCGCCATTTATTCAATACATCTGTTTGTCTGGGCTCAGGCATCTGTCCACCCCGTTTCTGTCAGTATCTCTCTTTCGAGAGCCGCCCCCGCTGCATACACTTCCCGGTTGATTGGCAGTTCCCGGCGCACTTGGTACCCTTGTTCCCCGTAAAGCCCTGCAACGATTCCGGCAATCTTGTCTGTTTCATACGGCAAAAAATAGCTGAATGCCAGACGCAGCTCCGGCAGTATCTCCAGGAACTCCTCCATCGAAAAACCCTTTATGAGTGTATCGGTGATCCTGATAAATTCATCGCCGACCAACACGATATCTCTCGCCGTTGAAAACAGTCCCCGCAGGAAAACCGCTCCCTGCTTCCGGATGTCCGGCGCTCCCGACAGATAGGCCTGCATCGCAGTACGAATCTCGTCTTTCCAACACTCGTTGCTGCCGTACAACAATCCAAGAACCGCTCCGTAAACGGACGGCTCGGGTGAAGGGTGACGTATCATGCCCACAAAGGCTTCTATCAGGCTGTCATACTCATCCGACAGCCTTTTTTCCGCCGCAAGACTATACAACAGGCGGCAGATACGGATACATTCCTCCGCTTTGTCTTCCGTCACACCGGCCATTTTCGGCAGCCTGGGAACCAGCTTTTCAAAGCACTTCCGCAGAAACACCTCCGAATCCCATCTCTCTACGGCGTACATCTCCTGCAGACGGCAGAGCATATTGAAATAGTACAGTCCCTGTCCCACCGAAAAGAAATCTCCGTCAGTCGCAATAATCCCGTCCATCTGCTGTGAAAATCCCTCCGTGGTGCGGATCCCCATCAGGAAACACTCTACATACAGCTTTGCCGCTTCCCGACATTCCTGTACCCTTTTCAGACGATCCAGCGACTGCACAATGCAGGCTTCTTCGACGGTACCGCCGTAAACACTGGCGTCAATCAGGGCAGCGTCTGTTTCGGCGCACCGCTTATAGGCCCACTGCTCCCGGATGATGCTGCGGTTACTGTTCTGCAGCAGATCCGCTCCCTTGAGCCGTATGGCAAAATGAGCGTTCAGGAATCCGAGCTGATAGAAAAAACGGCTGATCTGACGATGCACCGGCTTGGAAAAGATTTCAAGCTCAATCTTCTGTTCCAACACCTTATCCGTTTTCAGCTTGTATTTTTGGGACAGCTCTTCAAAATTCCGGATGATGGGTACTTTTTCGGCGGTATCACAAAGCTTCCCGATCTCTCTGCCGGCTGCGATCCTGCCGAGCAGTCTCAACGGCAGATCTGAACAGACGTTGGTCTCTCCCTTGATGAAACAGCTTCTCACGCTGTCGTACAGCTCGTATAACCCGGCGGATCGTTTGTCACGCATTGCCGCAAGTCCCTGGTACATCGTGACTGCCGAAGAGATATCCGACATGGTGATGAGCAGGTTCTCCTTCATACAGTCTCTCGCACATTGCAGCAGCGTTTGCAGCACCGTCTGTTCATAAACCTCAGGGGCTCCGGCTCCCTCCTCCATTGCGCTCCATATCCTGTCATAAAACCACGGATGCTGCATTCCGGAACCATATCCGTTCAGCGCATCAGCCGCTTCAAAAGAATAGCTCATGGCATACACATCCTGTACCTTCCCGGAAAACGCATGAACCTTGTATTTCTGCGGCTGGGCGTGTCCCTCTGTCAACTGATAGAGTCCATAGGAATGAAACCCTCCGGTCACTACAAGCACCCTCTGATGGCTCCGGGCGGCTTTGCGAATATGATCGGCCATGAAGCTTTCCCGCACCAGACAACCGTCCAGCAGCATCTCCTCTTCCGGCGTGTTCCGGCGGGTGATCAGACAATATGTATACATCCGGCGGATGAACTCCTCCGTACTGACAAAAACTGCATCGATCTCAAAATACTTCTCCCAGAATTCCTCAAAGCTCCGCAATCCTGTTTTTTCGCAGAGTGCGGCAAAATACCGGCTCTCCGAAAAATAGTGTTCATCCCCGTAGGCGGAAATCTCCCTTTTCTTCCGCAGGCCCTTTTCCTGCGCGGTGTGGATCAGGATATCCCCGTAAGGCAGGTCAATAAAGCTGCTGTCAATTCCGTGGACACGGGCATAACGCAGCGCCTGGTATTCCGGTGAGGTCCGCAGAAACGGATAGTAACACTTATAATCCTCCGCTTCCGAGCTGATATGCTTCGCGGTGTCCTTATAGAAATAATAAAAAGCGACCGGCGGAACCGTTCCCTCATCCGTCAGGACCGGGATCAGCTTATTGGCTGTTTCCGGTCCTTCTACCAGGATACAATCCGGCTGGTAGCGTTCCATCACCCGCAGCAAATGCCGTGAACAGCCCGGGCTATGATGGCGTACCGGAAAATACAGAATCGGACGGCTGTAATCAAAGGGGATCAGTTCAGATATTTCCGTGCTGTGTAAAAATCCTTCCATAGTCCACCAACCTTTTCTGCTCGTTGTCTGACTACCGTATTGAAATAGCCTTTCAGCTTGTCCAGATCATCTCTGGAATCCTTACAGACGGCATTCAGCAGATTTTGTGCAAGCTCCGCCATGCTCATGCCCGGCTGTTCATAGTACCAGGCGTTGGAAAGCGTCTGGTAATACACCGATATTGCTTCCGCCGTACTCATCACCGCTGCGGGCTTGTCGATCTTGACGCCGACATCGGAGATTCCCTCCCGGAGCTCGTGATACGTCGTTGCCAGAAGCTCCGCCACATCCGTGTCCACCGGCATACCGATCCTGTCGGCAAGCGCACTCTGCTCTACCTCGTTCATAATGATCTGCTTCTCCAGGCGGATATCCTTCACAGGCTCCACCGTCTCAAAATTGAAGCGGCGTTTCAGCGCACTTGACATCTCATTGACACCCTTATCACGGGTATTGGCCGTACCGATAATATTGAAACCGGGTCTGGCAAACAGAAGTCCCTCTTCCTCTGACTCCGGAATATTCAGCACCTTGTCACTCATAACGGAAATCAGGCAGTCCTGGATCTCCGCAGGGGTTCTGGTGATCTCCTCAAAACGGGTAATGATCCCCTTGGACATTCCCACATACAGCGGCGACGGTACCAGCGCTTCCCGCACCGGTCCTTTTGCCAGCAGTAATGCATAGTTCCAGCTATATTTGATCATATCCTCCGTCGTCCCCGCCGTTCCCTGGACGGTATTGGTGCTCACACCGCTGATGGCAGCCGACAGCAGCTCGGACAGCATGGTTTTGGCGGTTCCCGGCTCCCCTACCAGCATCAGTCCGCGGCTGCCGGCAAGCGTGATGATACATCTCTCCACAAGCGCATCATTGCCAAAATACTTCTTTCTGATCTCGATCTGTCTGCCGTCAGGGGTTCTGAGCGGCCTTGCTGAACCGAGGATAAATGTCCGGACAGCCTTCGGCGACAGGACCCAGTTCTCCGGCTTTCTGCCGCTGTCAAGCGCCGCCAGGGCATCAAGCTCTTCCCGGTAACGGACTTCCACCGGCGGTCTGATCATCTTCTGTTCCATTTTCGTTCCTCCTACAGTCATTTTTCTTTGTATTTATTATATAGAACTCCATTCCGTATTGCAATATGCCAAAAGCCTCACAGCCCCTTGATGTCCAAAATATTCCCTTTTCGTATCGCTGCAATCCTTTCAAAAAAAATAAAGGCTACTACATGAAACCATGTAATAGCCTTTGAAATCTTTGTCATCAGATGTGCATGATGTTCTTCATTGCAGCAAACATATTCTCTGCAATCGCAGCGGCATCCTCCTGGGAAGTACCGACAGCGGTCATATAAACCTTGATCTTCGGCTCCGTACCAGAGGGTCTGACGATCACTGCTCCGCCGCCTTCCAGAGAATAGGAAAGAACATTGGATTTGGGCAGATGAATCTCCGTTGTCTTGCCGGTATCAAGCTCCTTGGCATAGGAATTGAGGTAGTCGGCAAAATCGGTGACGCGGAAACCGGCAATCTCAACGGGATGAGCTTCTCTCAGTCCGCTCATAATATCGCTCATCTTCTGCATACCGGCAGCGCCGTCAAATTCAAAACTCTCGGTGCGGTTGAGATAATAACCGAACTCGTCATAAATGGAAGTCATTACCTCGTCCAGGCTCTTGCCCTGCTGACGATAGTACGCAGCCATCTCGCAGATCAGCATGGATGCGACGACAGCATCCTTATCTCTCACATACGTCCCGGCAAGATAGCCGTAGCTCTCTTCAAATCCGAACACATATCGCTTCTCCTGCTGCTTCTGTTCCAACAGCAGGATCTGCTCGCCGATATACTTGAAACCGGTGAGAACGGTTTTCAGCTCACAGCCGTATTTCTCACAAATCTTATCCACCAGCTTGCTCGTCACAATGGTCTTTACGGCCACAGGCTCCTCGGGAAGCGTTCCCTGTGCCTTTCTGCAGGAAAGAATGTAGTTCATCAGCATAATGCCGGTCTCATTACCGCTCATCAGACGGTAGCCGTCCTTGATCTTCACGGCAATGCCCACACGGTCACTGTCAGGATCGGTGGCAAGAAGGAGATCCGCATCCGTCCTGGCACAAAGCTCCAGTCCCAGTGCCAGCGCTTCCTTGATCTCGGGATTCGGATAGGGACAGGTGGAAAAGCTGCCGTCGGGCATCTCCTGCTCGGGGACGACCGTGATATCCTCCACACCCATACGGGCAAGAATCTTTCTGACCAGCTTATTGCCGGCACCGTTAAGCGGCGTGTAAACCAGCTTCAGACCGGAATCCTTACAGATACCGGTGTTCACGCTCTGCTCGGCAACCTTGCTGAGATAGGTCTCATACAGGTCGTCGCCGATCCACTCAATCAGACCGCTCTGCAGGCTTTCCTCAAAATCCGCCAGTTTGATATCACCGTTGAAATAATCGACCTTCTGGATCTCTTCATACACGGCGTCCGCATTGACATCCGTCATCTGACAGCCGTCGCTGCCGTAGCACTTATAACCATTGTATTTTGCAGGGTTATGGCTTGCGGTCACCATGATGCCGGCATTTGTTTTCAGCTCACGCACGGCAAAGGATACCACCGGAGTGGGCTGCAGTTCACGGGAGAGATAGACCTTCACGCCATTTGCGGCCAGAACCCTCGCAGCTTCTCTGGCAAACAGATCTGCCTTGATCCGGGAATCATGTGAAATGGCAACCGAAGGCTTCTCATACTTCTGATTAAGGAAGTTTGCCAGTCCCTGTGTGGCCTTGCGCACGGTATAGATGTTCATCCGGTTCGTTCCGGCACCGATCACGCCTCTGAGCCCTGCCGTGCCGAACTTCAGTTCACGATAAAAACGCTCATATATCTCATTATCGTCACTTTCAATACGCTTGAGCTCCTCGATCAGATCGGCGTCATCACTTGCACTCTCACGCCAGAGCTCATAGTTTTTCCTGATTTCCATACGGATTACCCCCTAAAAGAACATAAAAAGACATCATCAATGTTCATGTCTATATCATAGCATATTTTTCCGGATGTTTCAACAATTACTTTTATTTTATGAGAGAATTTTTTGATTCATTCCAATTTTTTCACGGAGATGGATAAATAGTTTCATCTAAATTGTATAAATCCAGGACGCTCTTCCGCTGTGTTCATCCGTTCTGCAGAAATGGCGACGCTGTTCCGTCGGGTATAATCCATAGATTTCTGATAAATTTATATTAAAATTGTACAGAATTAACGCTTGTATTGAGCGGACAGATACGTTACAATATAATTGTATCAGAATGTATAAAGCGAGGGAGAAACATGACAAAGGAATGGGAAGAAACGGTCAGCCAGCAAGAGACGGAAACCACGGAGGTTTCTGCCGATACAGATGTTCAGTCCGAAACGCTGTCGGATGACGGCATCATTCCCGACACGGAAGCAGAAACGGAACCGGTGAAGGTGAAAAAACACCGGATACTCGCTCCGCTTGTGATTGCCGCCTGCATTGTGCTGCTCACCGCCGCGGTGATTCTGATATGGGCAGGCTTCTTCTATAAGAGTATCAAGGGCTGCTGGAAGTACATCGTAACGGTCGGAGAAGGAGACACAGAGGCGGATTACACCTATGTGCTCAGCTTTGAAGACGACCATGTATGCCGGTACAACCTGGGCGGTACCACCTACACAGGTAAGTATAAGATCGAACAGAAGGACGGCAGGGAAACGATCAATGTGATCTTCACCCAGCTGGGAAGGGAAATCTACCGCAAGAGCTTCTATTATGAGACGGAGGGCAATTTCTTCTCCGAGAGAACCCTGTCTGTTACCGATCTGGACGGCATGATCCTTCCCCCTGACGATCTCAGCAACGAGGTCGGAATGGAGGTCAGCCTGAAGAAGAAACTGGCCGATAGTACCGAGCAGGACGGTAAGCGCTATTACATCATTCCGTTCCGGGAGTGCAAGGAGATCAGCCCGCGTACCAAGTCCTACGACAATTTCAAGTCCGACAGCAAGCTGACGGGTATCTGGTATGAAGCAAATGAAAATTCCGGCTTCGGCTATACCTTCACCTTCCATGAGGACGGCACCTATGAACTGATCTACAGCGATACCTCTTATACCGGCTGCTATACTGCCGAAAACGGAGAGTGCCGCTATAACCTGCTCACCAATGACGGACAGGAGCTTGAAAACAAAATGAACTATTCCTTCGAGGAAGGTAACCTGATCCTGGATGTCAACGGCCAGAAGAGCACACTTGTTCACACAGACAACCAATTTGCTTTCCGGGGAGCCATCAAATGATCCGCTTCCCTGTCCCATCGAGCACTACCCCATTTACATATATTTTTATGGTAAAGGAGATTTTAATATGTTAACTGAATTCTGGAGTTCCTTCAAAAGTGGCACCGACATCAGAGGCGTGGCCGTTGCAGGCGCCGGCTTTGATGTAAACATCACTGACGAGACCGTTGCCGCTATGACTAACGGCTTCATTCTCTGGCTTTCCGAAAAAACATCCAAGACTCCCGCTGAAATGAAGATTTCTGTGGGTCGTGATTCAAGAATAACCGGTCCGCAGATTGCTGAGGTGGTCAAAAAGACACTCTTCCAGGCAGGCGTTCTCGTTGTAGACTGCGATCTCGCTTCTACCCCCGCTATGTTTATGACCACCGTTGAGCTGGGCTGTGACGGTGCCGTGCAGATCACTGCCAGTCACCATCCCTACTACAGAAACGGTCTCAAGTTCTTCACCCGTGAAGGCGGTCTGGAGGGCGAGAACATCACCTCTATCCTCGAATTTGCACAGAAGGACGCCGCTCCCGAAAAGAGCGAGTCCGGCAGAATCGTGGAAAATGATTTTATGACCTACTATGCCGGTATCCTGCGTGAGCGGATCAAGAAAGAGGTCAATTCCGACGACGATTACCATCATCCGCTCAAGGGCTTCCGCATTGTTGTGGACGCCGGCAACGGTGTGGGCGGCTTCTATGCTGCTGATGTCCTGGAAGCACTGGGCGCAGATATCAGAGGCAGCCAGTTCCTGGAGCCCGACGGTATGTTCCCGAACCATATTCCGAATCCTGAGGACAAGACCGCTATGGAGGCTATCAGCAATGCTGTGAAAAACGCCTGCGCTGATCTCGGTGTGATCTTCGACACCGACGTTGA
Organism: uncultured Eubacteriales bacterium; assembly: GCA_900316925.1. GTDB lineage: Bacteria > Bacillota > Clostridia > Oscillospirales > Acutalibacteraceae > UBA1213. The sequence goes on along the minus strand of ONEU01000176.1, from coordinate 4,339 downwards.
CCGCTGCGGCGCAGTAGACGCCAACGGCAAGGAGATCAACCGTAACCGTCTCGTTGCTCTGGCTGCCGCTATTGCTCTGGAGGGCAGCGAAGAGGGTATGGTCGTTACCGATTCAATCACCTCCAGCGGTCTGAAAGAGTTCATTGAGAAGAAGCTCGGCGGTAAGCACCTCCGCTTCAAGAGAGGCTACAAGAACGTCATTGACGAAGCCATCAGGCAGAACAAAAACAAGGTAGACTGCCCGCTGGCCATCGAAACCTCCGGTCATGCCGCTATGAGGGAGAATTACTTCCTGGATGACGGCGCTTACCTCATCACCAAGATCATCATTAAGATGGCTCAGCTCCGCAAGGAAGGCAAGAAACTGGAAAGCCTGATCGAAGATCTGAAAGAGCCTGTGGAGAGCAAGGAGATCCGCATCAAGATTACCAAAAAGGATTTCCGCACCTATGGACAGAAGGTCATTGACGATCTGACAAAGTACGCCAAGACACAGAAGACCTTCCAGATTGCCGACGATAACCACGAGGGGATCCGCGTATCCTTCGACAAGAAAAACGGCGACGGCTGGTTCCTGCTCCGTCTGAGCGTTCACGACCCGATCATGCCGCTGAATATCGAGAGTGACAGCAAGGGCGGCGTGGGGAAAATCTACGCTCAGATCAAGTCGTTCCTGGAGGACTGCGAGGGCCTGGATACTTATGTCAAGAAGGCTATCGCCAAAGCACCCGAGAAGTCTCTGAAAGCAACCGAGAAGCCTGCTGCAAAGACCGCCGCCAAGAAAGCTGAGGTTCCTGCAAAAAAGGCTGAAGCTCCTGCCAAGGAAGAAGTCAAGGCTCCTGTAAAGAAGGCCGAAGCTCCTGCCAAGGAAGAAGTCAAGGCTCCTGTGAAGAAGGCCGAAGCTCCTGTCAAGGAAGAAGTCAAGGCTCCTGTGAAGAAGGCCGAAGCTCCTGTCAAGGAAGAAGTCAAGGCTCCCGCTGCAAAGAAAACCACTAAGAAAACCGGCAAATAATGATCAGTAATACAAAGCTCCCCTGAACGAAATGTCAGGGGAGCTTTTTTGGGCTTACGATTCATTTTTATCGTCCGTACATTCCACAGCCGGTTCAGAAGACGAGGGTTTCACAGGACGCCGGAACAAACGGCACCGCAGCAATCTGTCAGTCACAAAGCCGTTAAAGGCACCTGCGAGAATACCGCCGATGATCAGATACGGAACCAGCCAGATATAGGAGGTTCTGACAAGCAGAGAGGCTGCTATCAGCTGACCGATATTATGCGCTATTCCGCCGCAGATACTGACATAAATCAGATGCCGTCCGAACAGTGATTTGCACAGCAGCATCACCAAAAAGCTCAGAACCGCTCCCGACGCACTCATTATCAGGGAGGTCACATTTCCGAACAGAACGGCACTCAGCATCAGACGTCCCATCAGGACGAACAGTGCATCTACCCCGCCGCAGTAATACAGTGCAAATACGATCGCAATATTGGCAAGACCGAGCTTTACCCCCGGTACGACCATCGGCAAGGATACAATCATTTCCAACCAGCTCAGTACAAATGCCACCGTAATTAAAATGGCAGCGGATGCCAGCCGTTTGGTTTTTGCAAGCCTGCTGTGCATTTCCGCTGCCTCCTTTGGATCTGTTGCGATGGTGCTCTATTGTTTTCTGTCCGTCTTTTTCGGCGGAGGGGTTCTGTGGGTAGTACCCGTTGGTTTTGCGGGACGTTTTCTCTCTGCATCGGGATGCGGACGAGTGGTTCTTTGATCTGCCGCAGTTGACGCTCTTGCACGCTCCACGTTTGCTTTGGAATACCGGCCGGAGGAATGACGGCTTTTGCCGGTCCGGCTGTGTCTGCCCTTCGGCTGTACAAACAGGATATACAGGCTGAACAGGATAATCAGCGCAAGGTCAACCAGAATAATGATGATGACGATCAATGTGTAGGGTCCTGAAAAGCCTGACTGTTCCTGCTTCTCTTCGGCTTTCAGCACGCCCTCGTCGGTATAGGGCTTGAGATTGCGGATATTTTCACTGCCCAGCTTGTTCCTGCGGGCATACTCCTCGACATAAAGACTGTTATCACTGTACAGCGTGAGATCACGGGAGCCTGCAAACGCCATATCCTCCACATTGGTGGGATTCTTGTAAAATACTACTTCATGCAGATGGGAACATTCAAACACGGAACTGCTGCACAGAGTCGTGTCCCCGTTAAACTCCATCCGCGTCAGACTCGGACACTCTGACACGGCGCTGTACCCCAGTTCTTTCAGACTTTCGGGGAAGATGAGCCGTCCCAGAGAGTCACAGTGGTCAAATACCATGGATTCAATGGTCTGGATACCGTTCTGGAGCTTCACCTCACGCAGTCCCGAGCAGCCCTGAAAGGCTTCATTCCGAATCACCGATATGGACGGCGGTATCTGAATAGACCGCAGCGAACGGCAGTTCCGGAAGGTGCCCGCATCTATTTTGGAAATCGAGGACGGCAGCTCTGCCTTTTCCAGGGATTCACATCCCGCAAATGCCTCCTCTTCGATCTCTGACAGGGAATTCGGCAAGCTGACGGTTTTCAGATTCTTGCAGTTATGAAATGCGTTCTTGCCGATCTTTGAAACCGAATCGGAGAGCAGGATGGTGTCGATCTGATCGTTCTCCGCAAAGGCATAGGCGCCGATTTTCTTGATATTCTTGGGAATACTCTTGGATTTTTCCTTACCGTTATACTGGATGAGTACCCCGTCGCCAACGACCACAAAATCGGTTTTCTGATTCTGCATCCACTTGGTGCCTTCCAGCATGTGACCGCCAAACTCGTCCACCGACTTCGGGATAGATACCTCCGCCAGAGAGGTACAATTGAAGAATGCAAATTCGTCTATGAGTTTCAAACTGTTAGGGAGCTTGAGTTCGGTAAGGGCGGTACAGCCGGAAAAAGCATACGGTCCGATGGCGGCCGTTCCGTCATAGATCGTCACGGACTGGAGCGAAATGCAGTCCATGAAGGCACACTCCCCGATGCCGAGGACATTTCCGGGTATCTGCAGCTTCTGGAGGGACGTACATTTATAAAACGCATTGGCTTCGATCAGGTTGATCGAGCTTGACAGTTCCATCTCCTTGATCGTGGTGTTCGACATGAAAGCAGCCGATCCGACAGCGGTGACGGTATACTCCTCCACCGTGGACGGAAGCGAAACGTACAGGCTCTGTCCCTTATATTGAATAATCTTGACACTCTGGCCATCCTCCATCACCTGATACACATAGTCGCCGGCGTCGATGATCCCCGCAGCACGGGCCCGAACCGGCCTGAGCAGCAGCATGGCCGTCAGTATCAGCAGGGTTACCACACAAGCCAGCAGCCGGATCCCCGGATGGCTCCGTTTGTTGATTCTTTCTTCCATCTTCTTTACTCACTTTCCATTGAAGGCTCTTTGATTCTCATAAACTGTATCTTACCATATCTGACGCTCTTTTTCAATAGCCTTTCCCTGCTTCACGCAAAAAATGCCTGTCACGGCAGACTAACAGTTGAATGGGACGCCAGACGACAGGCTCTGCGCAAGCAGAAGTTAGTGTACAATAATTTCGGAAAAAGCAGGCACGGGTACTTTGAGCTGAGTAATCGAACCTGAAAATCTGTATTGACCAGCCGGTAAGCGCCCCCCTGAAGGGCGCGGCGGCGGACGTAGAAAACACGCAGCACTGCTGCGCCGTGCCGGATGTGAGCGACATAGCAGTATCGCCATAAACATACAGAGTGAGCGCAGCGAACGGGAGCGTGACACAGGGGCGCAGGCTCTGCGCAAACAGAATTTTGGTATTGAAGTATTGAAAAAAAAGTGGTAAAATAAGGGTGATTTCATTTTAACGGAGGAAAGAAACATGAAAAACAGTGAAAAAACCATGGAAAAAATCGTTGCGCTGTGTAAGGGCAGAGGCTTTGTATATCCCGGCTCCGAGATCTACGGCGGTCTTGCCAATACATGGGACTACGGTCCGCTGGGTATGGCTCTGAAAAATAATATCAAGGCAGCCTGGCTCAAAAAATTCGTCCAGGAAAACAAATATAACGTCGGCCTCGATGCTGCTATCCTGATGAATCCCCAGACATGGGTCGCTTCCGGTCATCTGGGCGGCTTCTCCGACCCGCTCATGGATTGTAAGGAATGTAAGACCCGCCACCGTGCCGATAACCTCATTGAGGATTTTGACGGCACAAACGTGGCAGGCTGGTCAAACGAGAAAATGACCGATTACATCAAGGAAAAACAGATCCCCTGCCCCAACTGCGGCAAACATAATTTTACCGATATCCGTCAGTT
>ONEU01000171.1 GCA_900316925.1 uncultured Eubacteriales bacterium | reverse complement strand
AGTGTGACCAATCAATCACACATTACAAGGTCTCTTAATTCTTTTCTTTATTCTTTTCAAAGAGTATTTTTGGTGCCCCGAAAAAGGGTGAGTAACCAAGCCGGGGGACAATTTTAATTATTCCCACTCGATGGTTGCGGGGGGCTTGGAGGTGATATCGTAAACAATGCGGTTGATATGCTCGACTTCATTGATGATCCGATTGGAAATCTTCTCCAGTACTTCATAAGGTACCCGCGCCCAATCTGCGGTCATAAAGTCGTTGGTCGTCACGGCACGGAGCGCTACGGTATACTCATAAGTGCGTCCGTCTCCCATCACGCCGACACTCTTATTGCCGGTGAGAACGGCAAAGTACTGGTTCACGGTTCTGTCCAGCCCGTGCTCCGCAAACTCTTCCCGCATGATGGCATCCGCCTCCTTCAGGATCGCAAGCTTTTCTTCGGTGATCTCTCCCATGATCCTCACAGCCAGTCCCGGTCCCGGGAAGGGCTGACGCCATACCAGATACTCGGGAATCCCCAGCTCCAGTCCCGCCTGTCGTACTTCGTCCTTGAACAGGTCGCGCAGAGGCTCGATGATCCCGCCGAAGCCCACGTTCTCCGGTAGACCGCCGACGTTATGGTGGCTCTTGATGACAGCAGCCTCCCCCACTCCGCTTTCCACGACATCAGGATAGATCGTGCCCTGGCAGAGGTATTCAATCCTGCCGAGCTTCTTTGCCTCGTCTTCAAATACCCGGATAAACTCTTCGCCGATGATCTTCCGCTTCTGTTCCGGATCGCTGACGCCGGCAAGCTTGGTGAGGAACCTTTCCTGTGCATTTACACGGATCAGATTCATATCAAACTGCCTGCGGAACACACTCTCAACCTGGTCCCCCTCGTCCTTGCGCAGAAGACCGTGGTCTACAAAGATACAGGTGAGCTGCTTGCCTACCGCTTTATGAATCAGCAGTGCGGCAACGGAGGAATCCACTCCGCCGGACAGGGCACACAGCACTCTCTTATCACCGATCTCCTTTTTCAGACGGTCAATCGTATCCGTCACAAAGGAGCTCATTCTCCATGCAGCCGTACAGCCGCAGGAATTATACAGGAAGTTTCTCAGGTAGAGCATTCCTTCACTGGTGTGCTCTACCTCCGGGTGGAACTGCAGACCAAAGAGGTTTCTCTTGATATCCTCCATGGCAACCACCGGACAGGTATCGGAGATAGCGGTGATCTTGAAGCCGTGAGGCACCTCGGAAATATAATCCGTATGGCTCATCCAGCACACACTCTTAGGTCTGGCAGCGTGAAAGATCAATGAGGAGGTGTTGCACTCCAGTTCTGTCTTTCCGTACTGCTTCACATCGCTGCTTTTTACCTTGCCGCCGAGTGTCTGTGCCATGAGCTGGGCGCCGTAGCAGATACCCAGTACGGGAATCCCCAGTTCAAAGATCTTCCGGTCGCATTTCGGTGCATCCTTCTCGTAGGTGCTGTTGGGACCTCCTGTGAAAATAATACCCCGATAGCCCCCCTGTCTGATCTCCTCCACAGGGGTCTTATATGATTTCAGTTCGCAGTATACATGGCATTCACGCACACGTCTGGCAATCAGCTGACTGTATTGTCCGCCAAAATCCAGGATCAGTACCGCCTCGTTTTTCATCTCCATACCTTTCATCCTTCCCATTTTCATTCGGGCTTATTCAACCGTAACGGACTTCGCCAGGTTACGGGGTTTATCAATATCGCAGCCCTTCAGGGAGGCGACATAATAGGCAAACAGCTGCAGCGGCACCACGGCCAGGGACGGCAGCATCATATCGCAGGCTTTCGGGATAAAGATCGTGCTCTGGGCAACGCTCTCTACCTCCCGGTGATCCTCACACGCCAGACACAGTACATAAGCCCCTCTGGTCTGCACCTCCTGAATATTGCTGATCGTCTTGGCAATCAGCGGTTCATGGGTCGCAAGGGCAATGACCAGCGTTCCTTTTTCAATCAGCGAGATCGTGCCGTGCTTCAATTCTCCGGCAGCATAGGCCTCGGAATGGATGTAGGAGATCTCCTTGAGCTTGAGGGATCCCTCCAGGGACAGGGCATAATCAATATTTCGGCCGATGAAGAACACATCCTTGGAATGGAAGAGCTTGGAAGCCAGGAACTGTACCTGCTTCTCGTTCTGCAGAATCTGCTCAATCTTTGACGGAAGCGCTTCCAGCTCCCCGATGTAGTTCTGATAATCCTCTTCCGTGATGGTGCCCAGCAGCTCGGCAAAGTGGATGGCGAGCAGATAGACAACCGCTAACTGGGTGCTGTACGCCTTGGTGGTGGCGACGGCGATCTCCGGACCTGCCCAGGTGTAGATCACATCGTCCGATTCACAGGCAATGGCGCTGCCCACCACATTCACGATTGAAATGACATGGGACCCGCGGCGCTTTGCTTCCTTCAGGGCTTCCTTGGTATCGGCAGTCTCACCGGACTGGCTGATAACTATCGTCAGCGTCTTTTCATCCACGATCGGGTCACGATAGCGGAACTCAGAGGCAAGGTCAGCCTCTACCGGGATCCGCAGCAGCTTCTCAAAGACATACTTTGCCACGACTCCTACATGATAGGCGGAACCGCAGGCCAGGATGTTGATCTTGCGGAAGGAACGGAGCTGTTCGGGAGTCAGACTGATCTCGTCCAGCACCACCCTGCCGTTTTTCAGACGGGGCGTTACGGTATCACGGATGGCTTTTGGCTGCTCCATGATCTCCTTGAACATGAAGTGCTCATAGCCGCCCTTTTCCGCTGCGTTGATGTCCCAGTTGATGATTTCCTCCTGCTTGTGGACCTCGTCACGGTCCGTATTGATGATCTTCACGCCGTCACGGCGGAGGATGGCAATCTCGTTATTCTCCAGACGATAGATCCGTCTTGTCTTGGCAAGGATGGCGGGAACGTCGGAGGCAATATAATTCTCATTTTCTCCCAGACCGATGATAAGAGGGCTTTCCTTACGCACGGCAATGATCTCGTTGGGGTTCTCCTGGCTGATGACGCCCAGGGCATAGGAACCCTCCAGCTTGGAAAGCACCTTAATCACGGTGTCGATCAGGTCGCCGTGATAGTAATACTCGATCAGCTGGGCAATCACCTCTGTATCGGTCTTGGAACGGAACACCATTCCCTTGGAGGTGAGGTATTCCTTGAGCTGAAGATAATTCTCGATGATACCGTTGTGTACCACGGCAAAGCGGCAGGAATCACTCAGATGCGGATGTGCATTCACATCGGAAGGCTCTCCGTGGGTCGCCCAGCGGGTGTGTCCGATGCCCACCGTGCCTGAAACATTCTTCCCGTAACCGGTAAGCTCCTTGAGCTCCTGGAGCTTTCCTTTTGCCTTCCTGACCACCAGCTTCTGACCGTCATTCAGACAGATGCCTGCCGAGTCATAGCCGCGGTATTCCAGTTTTTCCAGTCCTTTCAGCAAAAACGGGGCTGCCTGCTCATAACCGATATAACCGACTATTCCACACATACTGTAACCTCCGATTATCTGTAAATAATATCCTCACGCTTCGGACCGTTTGAGATCATGGTGAAAGGCACGCCGACTGCTTTCTCGGCAAATTCAATGTATCTGCGGCAGTTCTCCGGAAGCTCCTCGTAGGTCCTGATCCCGCGGATGTCGCATTTCCAGCCGGGAAGTACCTCCAGGATGGGCTTCGCTCTTTTCAGCTTCGTGGTGGACGGGAAGTAGTCAATCCTCTCGCCGTCCAGCTCATACGCCACGCACACCGGGATCTCATCCAGATATCCCAGGGCATCCAGTACCGTGAACGCAACCTGAGTGGCGCCCTGTACCTTGCAGCCGTAGCGGGTAGCCACCAGGTCCAGCCAGCCCATTCTTCTCGGCCTGCCGGTGGTGGCGCCGTATTCGCCGCCGTCTCCCCCGCGCTTGCGCAGCTCCTCGGCTTCCTCACCGAAGATTTCACTGACAAACTCGCCGGCTCCCACCGCACTGGAATATGCCTTCACCACGGTGATGATATCCTTGATCTCATAGGGCGGAATCCCGCCTGCTCCCACGGCTCCGTAACCGGCAATGGTGTTGGAGGAGGTGACCATGGGATAGATACCGAAATCCGTATCCTTCAGGGAACCTAACTGTCCCTCCAGCAGGATCTTCTTGCCGCTCATGGCTGCATCATGCACGATATCAAACGTGTTGGCCACATAGGGTGCCAGCGCCTCTTTATATTCCATCAGCTTTGCGAACATCTCGTCAAAGCTGAGCTCTTCTTTATGATACACATTGCGGATGACGGCGTTCTTGACCTCCAGGATGCGGGCAAGCTTTTCCTTGAGCTCTTCCTCGTCGTCATACAGCTCGTTCACCTGGAATCCGATCTTCGAGAACTTATCGGAATAGAACGGTGCGATGCCGGACTTGGTGGAGCCGAAGCTCTTGCCGCCCAGACGCTCTTCTTCATAGCAGTCAAACAGCTTGTGATAGGGCATGACGATCTGTGTCCTGTCGGATACCAGGATATTCGGCTTCGGGACGCCCTTGCTGACAAGCTCGCTGATCTCCTTGACAAGGTTCTCGACGCTCAGAGCCACGCCGTTGCCGATAATATTCGTGATGCTGGTGTTGAAAACGCCGGAGGGGAGCTGGTGGAGAGCAAATTTGCCGTAGTTGTTGATAATGGTGTGGCCGGCGTTGCTGCCGCCCTGGAAACGGATGACCATATCGGAATCCTGTGCCAGCATATCCGTGATCTTGCCCTTACCCTCGTCGCCCCAGTTGGCGCCGACTATTGCTTTTACCATGGTTGTATGT
>ONEU01000169.1 GCA_900316925.1 uncultured Eubacteriales bacterium | reverse complement strand
GACGAGCATCGGCTCGCCCCATGAATAGAATACAAGATCAACAATGAATAGGGTCAGGTTCCTGAACCGTCTGGGCGTGATGTAATACAGCACCAGCACAATGGGCAGGAACATGAACAGAAATATCAGACTTGAAAATACCAAGTAACAACACCACCGTTAGAAACGTCTCTTATTTGATACCCTCTTTGAACATTTCCTTGATTTTGTCAGCATCAGCGGAAATGACCAGTGAAACATACAGGCCGTCCCTGTCAACCTTGGCGCTCTCGATGATAGCTACCTGTTCCGGACTGTAGTTCTTGATGACGTTATACTTGGACTGCCAGTTATCCTGCAGCTTCTTTTCGATTTCGGCAGCAGCGGCCTCGTCCTTTGCCTTGACATAGACGATCTGATCCTGTCTCAGTCCATCGGTGCAGTACAGACCTGCAAAATCTTCCATCATGTCCTCTTCAATACCGAAGGTCCTCTTCATCTTGGCAACGGTGAAGTCAGAGGTATCGGCAGGCATGGCGACCTCTTTTTTAACGGTTACCAGAACCGCTTTCAGGGGAGAGTTCTCGCCCTCTGTGCTCTCTGTGCTTACCGTACTTGCTGTGCTTGCAGTGCTGGCAGGAGATGCAGCAGAAGACTGCTTGCTGCTGTCGGAAGCGGTCTTGTTATCGGAACCGCTGCAGGCGGTGAGTGTCAGTACCAGTGCAGCAGCCGTAAGAATCATTGCAACTTTTTTCATCATCATACATCCTTTCTGATCGTCAGATCATACATGGTTCTTGAGGTATTCTACCCACTGGTAGCAGCCCTCATTCGAAAAATGCAGTCCCATGGCGGAGGGATCACTGCAGTAGGAATAAATCAGGTTGCCGCCCTCGTCTTCCACGGCGGAGGCAACGTCAAGATAATGGTAGCCGCGCTCACGGCAGACAGCTTCTGCCTTCTGATCAAATTCGGCAATCGTCCTGTTATTCAGGGAACGAAGCTGCATATTTTCAAGCATCGGCGTGACGGATTCAATATAGATGTCGGCATCGGGACAGTTCCGCTCAATCCTGCCGGTGAGCTCCTTCATTCCCTCGATCGCACCGTCTACACCATACAGACCGATATCGTTCATTCCCAGCATAATAAAGATCTTGTTAGGATTGATGATACGGGCGCCTTCGTCTACGGTAACCTTCGTGCCGTTGTAGGAGGGGTGGACATTATCCGGGTGGTACAGATCCCACAGGGCGTTGTTGTATCCCAGACTGCCGGCGCAGAGAAATTCTGCCTGTCCGAGCGAGCCGTTATCAGAATAATAATACAGTTTCAGCGTCACGCTGTCGCCGATAAACAGCGCATCGTCGAACCAGCTGGCATCCACCGGTGACCCGTTGGAGGGCGTTTTGGGCTTTTTGGGATTCTGCTGAGGGACGCTGCTCTCGGCTGCGGAGCTTTGTACGGGTTCCTCTTCCCTGCTTGGTTCCACACTCGGCTCTGCCGGTACACTGCTCTCCTGAACAACCACCGATTCCGGCTGAATGACAACCGGTTCGGCGGATGACTCCGGGATGACCTCGGAGGACGGTTCGGAGGGTTGAACGGACGGCTCTGAACTCTCCGGCTTTGAGGACACTTTGGATTCTTCTTTGGAAGTCACTTTGGAGGTTTCGCCGGAACTTTGCTTGGAGGCCTGTTTAGATGATTCCTGAGAGGATTCCTTTTTTGAGGTTTCCTTCTGTGAGGAAGCCTTCTTACTCTCCTGTGCGGAGGACTGCTGTGAGTTCTCCGCTGACGAAGGGCTGACGGAAGCCGTTTCCGTCACAGAAGACTGGGGTTCCGACGTATTTGACGGAGTATTGCCGGAGCAGCCACAGACGGTGACTGCCAGCGCAGCAAGAAGGACGACTGCAATGATCTTTTTCATAGTGCTTCCCTCTCCGTTCATCATTTACTGGACGTTATTTCTGAGGTACTCGGCCCACTTCTGGCAGCCTTCGTTTGTGAAGTGCAGCCCCATTGCATCGGGATTATCGTCTGTGGGAGGATCACCGCAGTATTCATAGATGAGGTCACCGTTATCGTCAGATACGGCAGAAGCGACATCCAGGTATTTGTATCCCTTCTGTGCGCAGACTTCTTTCAGCTTTTCATCAAACTTATAGATATTCTCGTTATTGAGATCTCCCAGAGAGTTGCCTGCCACCATGGGAGTGACGGACTCGATGTAGATCACGGCATCCGGGCATTTTGAAGCGATCTTGTCGGTCAGCTCGATCATACTGGATGTGGCGCCGTCAATTCCGTACAGGCCGATATCATTCATGCCGAGCATGATGAAGATCTTCTTTGCTCCGAGCTGTTTGGCGCCCTCATCAACGGTGACTTTCTCGCCGTTATAGGTGGGATGCACGTTATCCTCATGGTCAAGATCCCACAGGGCATTGGTGTAGCCAAGACTTCCTGCACAAAGGAACTCTGCCTTGCCCAGGTCGTCGTGGTCCTCACAATAATAAGAGAGCTTCAGCGTCACGCTGTCGCCGATAAAAACAGCATCATCAAACCAGGATGCATCAACCGGTGTACCTGCAGGCTTGGATTCCTCCTGAGATGCGCTCGAAGTGCTGCTCTCCTGCGGTGCTGAGGATTCCTTGCTTGTCTGTGAAGCGGTGCTGGCGGTACTGCTCTGGGGTTTGGGTTCACTGCCGCTGCGTGTAGAATTGCCGGAACAGCCGCCCAGTACAGCGGTGACCAGAAGTGCGGCAGAAAGAATCAATGGTTTTGCTTTCATCATTGAATACCTCCGTTTTTCTTTTTTCTTCTTCATTCACATAAAAAATAGATACGCTGTCGTATCGCTTTCTTATTTTAAATCATAATGGATGGATTGTCAACAGAAAATGCCACGAAAAGCGCTTTTTAACGCACTTTTCACTATATTTTGACGGGTCCTCCTGATCTTTCCTGCAAAGACTTCAACCGAATATGCCGCTGTCATTCTCAGAGGATCAGATTGCAATCACCGAAACTGAAAAATCGGTAGTGTTCCTCCACAGCCGTATGATATGCGTTCATCACATGATCGTACCCTGCAAATGCGGATACCAGCATGATGAGGGTGCTCTCCGGCAGATGGAAATTCGTGATGAGACCGTCCAGCACCTCAAACCGGAAGCCCGGATAGATAAAGATATCCGTCCAGCCCTCGCTGGCACAGATGCATCCCTCTTTTTTGGCTACTGTCTCCAATGTACGGCAGCTGGTGGTGCCCACGGAAATGACACGGCCGCCGTTTTTCTTTGTTTCATTGATGAGGTCTGCCGTTGCCTGCGGCAGTTCATAATGCTCCGAGTGCATTTTGTGGTTGGTAACATCATCAACCTTGACCGGACGGAAGGTGCCCAGACCGACATGAAGTGTCACATAACCGATCTTCACGCCCTTTTCCTCTACCCGTTTCAACAGCTCCTTCGTGAAGTGCAGACCGGCTGTGGGAGCGGCGGCAGAGCCAAGCTCACGGCTGTAAACCGTCTGATAGCGCTCCTTATCCCGGAGCTTTTCATGGATGTACGGCGGCAGGGGCATCTGGCCTAATTGATCCAGATTTTCATAGAAGCTGCCCTCGCAGGTGAAATCCACAATCCGGTTGCCGTCCTCGGTGACATCAGCAACGGTACAGCGCATCAGACCGTCTCCGAAGACAAAGCTCGTACCGGGTTTTGCTTTCCGTCCCGGTTTTGTGAGTACCTCCCAGCGTTTATTCTCCAGGTGCCTGAGCAGCAGGAATTCCACATTCGCGCCGGTATCCTCTTTCACACCGAAGATCCTTGCCGGCAGTACCCTCGAATCATTCAGGATCAGGCAGTCCCCGGGCTCCAGATAGTCGAGAATGTCATAAAAATGACGGTGCTGTATCTGACCGGTCTGTCTGTTCAGCACCAGCATCCGGGAGCTGTCCCGCGGCTCTATCGGGGTCTGCGCAATCAGTTCTTCCGGCAGCTCATAGAAAAAATCGCTTGTTTTCATGGTCTTTCCAGTTCCTTTCCCGTTTCTTCACAAGTATGGTGCATGGGAAAGCCCTGCCGCATGAATATGTGACAGGGCCGTGTTGTTATTCCGTACGATCCATCAGAGCTGGGGGCCTGCAGCAACCAGTGCCTTGCCGGCTTCGTTGGTCTCGTATTTCTTGAAGTTTTTGATGAATCTTCCTGCCAGATCCTTTGCCTTCTCCTCCCAGACGGAAGCATCTGCATAGGTATCTCTGGGATCGAGGATGCCGGTGTCTACGCCGGGCAGCTCCGTGGGAACCTCAAAATCAAAGTAAGGAATCTTCTTGGTGGGAGCGTTCTTGATATCACCGTTGAGGATAGCGTCGATGATTCCGCGGGTATCCTTGATAGTGATTCTCTTGCCGGTGCCGTTCCAGCCGGTGTTGACCAGATAAGCCTTAGCGCCGCTCTTCTGCATTCTCTTGACCAGCTCTTCGGCATACTTGGTGGGATGGAGCTCCAGGAATGCCTGTCCGAAGCAAGCGGAGAAGGTCGGGGTGGGCTCGGTGATGCCGCGCTCGGTACCCGCAAGCTTTGCGGTGAAGCCGGAGAGGAAGTAGTACTGGGTCTGTTCCGGCGTCAAGATGGAGACGGGAGGCAACACGCCGAACGCATCGGCGGAAAGGAAGATCACGCTCTTGGCAGCGGGTGCGCTGGAGATCGGGCGGACGATGTTCTTGATGTGATTGATGGGGTAGGACACGCGAGTATTCTCGGTCACAGACTTATCGGCAAAGTCGATCTTGCCGTTTGCGTCCAAAGTAACGTTCTCCAAAAGAGCGTCCCTCTTGATGGCGTTGTAGATATCCGGCTCGGAATCCTTGTCGAGGTTGATGACCTTTGCGTAGCAGCCGCCCTCGAAGTTGAAGACGCCGTTGTCATCCCAACCGTGCTCGTCGTCACCGATCAAAAGTCTCTTGGGATCGGTGGAAAGCGTGGTCTTGCCGGTGCCGGAAAGACCGAAGAAGATCGCGGTGTTTTCACCGTTCATATCGGTGTTTGCGGAGCAGTGCATCGAAGCGATGCCCTTCAAGGGGAGGTAGTAGTTCATCATAGAGAACATACCCTTCTTCATCTCGCCGCCGTACCAG
>ONEU01000168.1 GCA_900316925.1 uncultured Eubacteriales bacterium | reverse complement strand
TGAGATCATCCTTACTTGTCTGTTTTTACAGTGGCAGACGAGGGCAAGTCCTTCGGGTTTATATCATCCGCCAGTCGTTGGTAAACCGGGGGGCAGCTTGCCGCTTCCCCCGGAAGACTGCCGGTCAAGGAATCCCCCAAGTCATCCGATCAGCTGAGAAAGGAGCTGTTCAGGACGCTCACCCTTCTGCATACGGATAGCAATGTATGGTTTGGCGCCGGCATTGAGCATGGCTCTGCCCTTGAAGCGGCCGATCATCTCCGCAACGGCCTGCGACTTCACCTGTCTGACATAGACCAGCAGGCTTTCGGGATTCTGCCGTATCTCGTAGATTCCCAGTTTTTCCGCCTTGCTGCGGAACAGCGCAATGTTGATCAGCCCGCTGACGGACTTGGGAACATCACCGAAACGGTCGATCAGTTCATCAAGCACATCACCGGCATCGGTTTCCGTACGGATATCGGCAATACGCCTGTACATTTCCAGGCGCTGGTTCAGACTGCTGATATACGTCTCGGGGATGTGCGCCTCTGTCTGGATATCAATCAGGCAATCCAGATCGACATTCTGCGGTGCTTCACCCTTGGCGCTGCTCACGGCTTCTCCCAGCAGCTTCATATACATATCATAACCCACATCTGCCATGTGGCCATGCTGCTTAGCACCTAACAGGTTCCCGGCTCCCCGCAGCTCCAGGTCTCTCATGGCGATCGTGAAGCCGGAGCCAAACTCCGTAAACTCCCGGATAGCATCCAGCCGTTTTTGTGAAAGCTCGCTGAGCAGCTTGTCCCTCCGGAACGTGAGATAGGCATACGCACGCCGGGAGGAACGTCCCACACGGCCGCGGATCTGGTGCAGTTGGGAAAGTCCCATCCGGTCGGCATTCTCAATAATCAGGGTATTGGCATTGGGGATATCCACCCCCGTCTCGATGATGGTCGTGCTCACCAGGACATTGATCTCCTGCTCAAGCATCTGCCGCCAGACCTCCGAAAGCTGTGCTTCCGTCATCTTGCCGTGTCCGTATGCAACTCTGGCTTCGGGAATATGCTCGCTGATGGCCGCCGCCTTCTGATCGATTCCCTCCACCGAATTGTAGAGGTAAAACACCTGACCGCCGCGGCGCAGTTCCCGTCGGATGGCCTCGTTGATAACGGCTTCATCATATTCCAGCACATACGTCTGGACAGGATGTCTGTCCTGGGGAGCCTCCTCCAGGGTGGACATATCACGGATACCCGACATCGACATATTCAGCGTCCGTGGGATCGGCGTTGCCGAGAGCATCAGCACATCCACATTCCGGCAAAGCTCCTTGAAGCGCTCCTTCTGCGCTACGCCGAAGCGCTGTTCCTCGTCGATGATGACCAGTCCCAGGTCACGGAAGGAAACATCCTTCGAGACCAGCCGGTGCGTTCCCACCACCATGTCGATATCGCCCCGTTTGAGTCTTCGGAGGATCTCCTCCTGCTGGGAAGGGGTACGGAACCGTGAAAGCAGCTCGATCTTCACCGGAAAGCCTTCAAAACGCCGCAGCACCGTCTGATAATGCTGCCAGGCGAGGATGGTGGTAGGACACAGCAGCGCGCACTGCTTGGAATCCGTCACGCACTTGAAAGCCGCCCGCAGCGCCACCTCTGTTTTGCCGAAGCCGACGTCACCGCACAGCAGACGGTCCATCGGCGCACTGCGCTCCATATCATGCTTGATCTCGTCAATGCTGCGTTTCTGGTCCTCTGTTTCCTCATATTCAAAACGTGCCTCAAAATCCCGCTGCCATTCGCCGTCCTCCGGGAAAGCGTGACCGGGCGCCTTCATGCGCTCGGAATACAGGCGGATCAGCTCATCGGCAATATCCTTCACGGCAGAACGCACCCGGTTCTTGGCACGCTGCCATTCCAGACCGCCCAGTTTATTGAGCTTCACCACGCTCTCTTCCCTGGGGCCGATATATTTTGACACCAGATCAAGCTGAGTCACGGGAACATACAGGATATCCCCCTTGGCGTAGCGCAGCTTGATATAGTCCTTGATAACGCCCTCCATCTCTATTTTGTGGATGCCCTCGAACTGTCCGACACCATGAGAGCTGTGGACCACATAATCTCCCGGCGACAGCTCTGCCAGACTGAACAGGGAACGGCTTTTCGAGCGTCTGGGCTTTTTCTTCTGGGAAGCGGCAATCTGCACATGGGTAATCAGGCAGAAGCCGGCTTCCGGATACTCAAAACCGGAGGACAGGCTGCCGCCGCTCACATACACACCGCTGCCCGTGATCCCGCTGTTTTCGCCGAGCAGGCTACATTGAAAGCCCCGTTGGTGCAGCTCGTCAAACAGAACTTCGGCAGCTTTCTGTGTTCCCGCCAGCACGACGCACTTTTTCTGACCGGTACTGAAGGACGCCAGATCGTCACACAGCACACCCACAGAGCCGCTCCACGGTGACAGCTGACGGGCATTGAAATTCACCAGGGTTTTCAGCGGCAGTTCACTCGTACCCCGGGTATAGTTATCCAGCAGCAGGGTGCGGTGCGAAGAAAGCCCCCGCAGCAGCTCCGTCCAGTCGCCGGAGAAGGTGTCCAGTCCCTTGCAGAGGATCCCCTCCGCTAAAAAGTCCTTCAGGTCCTCGCTCCACTGTCCCGATACTCCCCGCAGACGTTCCCGCAGCTTGGTCTGTTCGGATGCAAATATCAGGTCATCCTCGTTCAGATAGTCAAATATCGTTGCAGGCTTCTCGTAGATCAGGGAATAGAATTTATCCACAGTACCCAGTCTGCCGCCGGTTCTCAGCGTTTCCGCCTCCTGCATCAGGAGGGCTCTGGCAACGGGCGCATTCTTACCGCGCAGGGTTTTCGCCCTTGCTTCGATCTTCCCGGCAAGCTGCTCCGCATCCTCCACGATCAATTCACAGGAGGGCGTGATCACAAAGCTGTCCAGCGGATCGGTACGGCGCTGTGTCTCCAGATCAAAAGAGGAGATTGTGTCGATCTCATCTCCCCAGAACTCGATACGGCAGGGCTGTGCGGAGGAGGGCATAAAAAAATCGAGGATACCGCCTCTGACAGCCAGTTGACCAGTTCCGTCAACCTGCTCCACACGCAGATAGCCTCCCGATATCAATAGCTCTATGATTTTTTCGGGTGCAATGGACATCCCCGCCTTCACGGTAAAGGAGGACGCCCTCAGCTTTTCTGGAGGGATGGTATACTGCAGCATGGCGTCGGCACAGCAGATCAATACCCGGCTCTCCCCTGTCATAAAGGCGTAGAGCGCACCGATGCGCTGGTGCTCAAACTCCCTGGAAACCCCCTCCACGTCACGGAAGGTAAAATCCCGCAGCGGATAGTACACCGACGGCGTACCCATGCTGCGGAGATCCCCCAGCAGGCGCTGGGCTTCCGCTTCATCCGAGGCGATCACCACGGCGCGGCTCCCCGTCTGTACACACAGCTCGTGCACCAGATGTGCCTTATGCACCGCGGTCAGTCCCGCTGCCATGGCAGGCAGACGTCCCTCACGAATGGCCTCCGAAAGCTGACGGTACTCCGATACACCGTCCAATACATGATTTAAAAACCTCATCTGTCTTGCAACCTCAATTATATAGATTCATAGCCTTGTCAATCTGACCGTCAATCATCAGCTCCACCGCATGACAGGCGTGATTCACGGCTTCATCAAGCTGCTTTTGCTCGTCTGCGGTGAAGCTTGACAGCACCCAGTCAGCTAACTGCCATTTTTCTGGCTTCTGTCCCACCCCCATCTTGATACGAGGGAACTGGTCGCTGCCGGAAAGATAGATAATATTCTTGATCCCGTTGTGTCCCCCGTCGCTGCCCTTGCGGCGGATCCGCAGCTTGCCCACATCCAGGGAAATATCATCAAAGATCACCAGTACCTTTTCAGCAGGCAGCTTAAAGAAGCGCATGGCTTCGGTCACTGCCTGACCGCTGAGGTTCATATAGGTAGAGGGCTTGAGCAGCAGCACCTTTTTCCCGCCGATGGTCACACCGGTACACAGAGACTTGAATTTAATCCTGTCCAGACGGACATCATACTTGTCCGCAAGAGCGTCCACGGTGATAAAGCCGGCATTATGCCGGGTATTTTCATATTTGCGGTCAGGATTTCCCAGTCCCACCACCATATATTCAATGCCCCCGAGGGGCTCCTTTTTATGAAAGAACATTTTCATCCCTCATTCACAGATTATCATAAAGGAAAGTGCTGCCGGTCGTAAACAGGACAGCACTTTCCGGACGGTCAGAGTTTCACATAGGAGAGGGCTACCGTATGATAGACCAGATAGCCGCTGAGGATATAGACTCCCAGAACGCCGACAAGACACCAGCCGCCGATCATCGCCCCCTTTTTCCGGCTGTGCAGCAGATCGTAAGCAAGGTAGCCAAGCGACAGCGCCCCTACCACGATCAGCGGGACACCGTAGCGCACATTCATGGTGCAGACATGGGGATAGCTGAAACAGAAGTAATAGTACATTCCCAGCATCAGGAAATAGAACATCCCGATAAAGACCTTGATGGGATAGTCGATCTTCTTGTTTTTCTTGACAAGCAGATAGATCAGAGCGGCAAAACCGGCAAGTCCGAGCACTACTGCCGACCAAAAGAGTACATGGTTGAAGCCGGCGATCATCGGGTAATACTTGACCGCAATCGCCTCGTCAAAGACAGAGGTCTTGAAGAAGCCCACCAGGGGATTGTACTCATTATAGCTGCCGCCGTACATGGTAAACTGTTCGGCGACGTTGCTGAACTGGTCGGGTGAGAAGCCGAAGAGTCTTGTCAGGGCGGGCACATTTCCCACAAACTGCTGGGAATGTTCCGAGAGCCTGGGGATATAGGTCAGGGGCACGCCGAAGCGAACCAGGTTGCGCACTGCCCAGAACAGTCCCAGCGGGACGCAGACACCCAGAAATGCGGCAAACTGCCCCAGATATTTCTTGACATTCCTGAGGTCATTGAAGAAAACATACAGGAAGATCATCGCAATGGGCGGAGCCACCATCCATACGGACAGCTTGGTCATCATGCCCAGTCCTACACACAGGGCAATACAAAGGATCCTTCCCATTTTGCGGCTCTTGTACCAGCAGATCGTGTTGTAGAGTGCGCCCAGGATAAAGGCAATGGAAAGAACATCGTTATTCACGCTGCCTGCCATGATATAGAAGGTCGGACAGAAAGCGATGACAGCGGTTGCCACGATCAGGCCGCTGTCCTTCAGCCCCAGTCTGCGGAAGATCTTATAGGAAAGGATCAGGCAGACCGAGGAATAGAACAGGGTGAGCAGTTGGATATTTTCATAGATATGCGACGGATGCACACCGAGCAGCACCTGAATTTTCAGCCAGAGAGCCGCCAGGGCATGATGCAGCGGCGGATGATAGAACTGGTCCACGGTACGGACATCGAAATCCGGCAGGTGGCCGTTCTGATACAGGTAATTGATATAGCCGGCATGACCTCCCGGCAGGGCCCCGTTCTTGCCTGCTGCGGTAAAGGAGCCCATATCATGCTGGATGGTGGAGACATTCATATACAGGATGTAGGACAGCCGCATAATGAAGCCTGCGGCAAACACCAGCAGGATCACATTTCTTGTTGTGAGCCGTCCCCTTGCCGCCAGGACAAGGAAAATAGCCCCAACGACTGCCAGACCGCCGTCCATCACGGTCAGGAAATACGACTGCTTCATATAGACCATATAGCCGAACCAGACGGCAAATCCTACCGCCGCCACAGCAATGATCACGCCGAAACGCTTTTCCTGCGGGGTATCATGGGTGCGGATGTGATACACCGACGCCACAATGCCCAGACCCGCCACCGCCAGCGATGACACCAGCAGCGACGTCACGGAAATCTCCCCTGAATTGATGAGCAGACAGCACAGACACAACCAGGCTGCCGTCAGGATGGGATGACGGTAGATCATGTCAAACATCCCGGACAGCCACGAAGCCTGACGGGAACGGTTTGTTGAAAGATTTGTTTCCTGTTTCATAAGTCATTTCCTTTACGGGGTGAGTCTGAAGCGCTTCAATCCTCCGCTTTTGCCTCACTCTTTGTTTCGTGATATTCCTTTTCGGTATTGACATTCCAGATCTCTGTACGATCGGTGCTGCCGTCCTTGATGGCCTGGGCTGCACGGATGGCGGTGAGCATGGAATGATCCATATTATTATAGCGGTGCTGGCCGTTTCTGCCCACGCAGTAGAGATTGTCGAAGCCGTCGAGATATTCAATCAGCGTATTGATATGGGCGTAGGTATCAAAGTAAGCAGGATACGCCTTTTTCACACGCTCACGGTGACTGTCAAGCACCTCTTCCGCCTTGATGACGCCCATGCTCTCCAGCTCGCCGATGGCAAAATCAATACACTCCTTGTCATCCATCTCCCAGAACTCGTCTCCCTCGGCACAGAAATACTCCAGGCCGATCCACACCGTATGCTCGGGATCCTTCACCATATACGGCGACCAGTTGTTGAAGATCTGGATTCTGCCCAGCTTGACATTCGTTTCCTGCACATAGATCCAGCAGTCCGGCACAATGTTGCCCAGGGTCTTCATCTTGGTCTTGTTCACCAGCGACAGCTGGTTCACCAGCAGACCGACGGTGACAAAATCCCGATAAGGCAGTCCGTCGGCAATATCATAGATCTCACGGGGAGGCTTGTCGCCTGTCATCCCACAGACAAGGTCCTTCACCGGCATGGAGGAAATGAAGATATCACCCTCCACGGTCTTTTCGCCCTCTTCCGTCTCACAGACCACCGCCGTGATTCTGCCGTTTTTGCACACCACGCTCTTAACGCCGTAGCCCTTCAGCAAACGGGCGCCTTTCTCCTGTGCCCTCTCGGCTGCAAGCTCCCAGAGCTGACCCGGACCGTATTTCGGATACCAGAACTGTTCAATCAGCGAGGTTTCCACCTCTCTCTTCTTCTTTTTGCTGCTGAACACCTTTGAGAACATATCCTTGAGTACCGCACGGATGGACAGCCCCTTTACACGCTGAGAACCCCAATCCGCCGAGATTTCGCTGGGATGGCGTCCCCAGAGCTTTTCGGTATAGCCCTCAAAGAACATACTGTACAGCTTTTTCCCGAAACGGTTGATGTAGAAATTCTCCAGGGAATCCTCTTTCTTCTTGAACATGGCGGCCTTGAGATAGCTGAAACCGGCGCCGCAGGTAGCAAAAAATCCCATGTTTTTGAGAGTGGAGGCAGACATTCTCACGGGATAGTCAAAGAAATGCTTTTTGTAATAGATACGGGAAACTCTGTCACGCACCAGCATGACTCTGTCATCCTGTTCCGGATCGGGTCCGCCCTCTTCCAGGGGCTTTTCACGTCCTAAGACCTTATCGTCAAAGGCATCCTTACCCTGCAGGGGCATCAGCTCCTGCCACCAGTTCATAATCTCGTCGCTCTTGGAAAAGAAGCGGTGACCGCCGATATCCATCCGGTTGCCGTGATAGCGCACGGTCTGGGAAATACCGCCGATAACCTTTGTTTCCTCCAGGATCACCACATCGTAGTCCTGATTGCCGTCCTTCAAGAGTTCATTGGCCGCAGTCAGTCCTGCCGGACCTGCGCCGATGATCACTACCTTTTTTTTCATTCTTTCTACCTCTCTTTTCATCTTCAGAGTATGACAGTGCAGGGATAGGCGGGATGATCTCCCCCTGTCCCCTGCACGAAGGATGATACACGATATTACATTGCATGATGAGACGATCCGCCGGGAATCCGGGGATGGTTACGATTTTGCTTCGGGATCCCCAGTCTGTTCGCCGGCGGAATCCTTCACCGTATCGTCAGACTGCTCCACCTTACGGTAAAGAATGAACTTTCTGGCAAAGAAGTTCCACATATACACCAGCACTACAGCCAGCACCTTACCGATGATATAGTATTTATCCACAGGCAGCAGGGGACCGAAAACAGCGTATTTCACAAGGAAGCCCGTACCGAACATCCCTTCCATTGCAAACGGTTCAATGATAAGCTGCGTCAGACCGAGTCCGATCACGCCGATCACACCGAAGCCGATAAAATCCAGCACACGGTTTTTCACCTTTGCCTTGGCGAAGACCCAGAACGTAGAAACAATGTAGTTCACCGCCAGCCCGACGATAAAGCCGAAGATGGCCGCCACATTTTCGGGGATGTGGAGGAGTTCCCTGAGCAGGATCAGCACCGCCATATCTGCCACCGTTGCAATTCCGCCCACAAAGAGACTCCTGAAGAACTGGATACCGGTATGATTTGTTTCTTCAAAAAACAGTTTTTTGATCGTCATTTCACCTTTCTCCTTACCTGAACAGCCGCTCATGTCAAAAGATCCACCGCAGCACATAAATATACAGACTATATTGTAATGCAAAAGAATACAAATGTCAACCGCGAGTTCCCGAACCACGGAAATCATTTTTGAAAAATCCTTGCCTGAAAGTCCGTGCAAATTCTTCATCAACAACGATGGGAGGTTAGTGTTTATCGCTTGCTGCAGGGTTTATCCCTCAGCGAATTTTGGAAAAAGGGTTTCCCGGTAACTGGCAGGTCAGAATTGATTTCCGTTCGGCTCCCATCCCTCTTCCGGAAACCGCCGGAACCGGTAATGCCGCTGCAGAGCAAAAGGCACGGCAGCTCCGGTTGGAGCGCCGTGCCTGAATGGTTCGGTATGTTGCCGACACACAGCCGTGAGGGCTGCGGCGGTGATCTGACTGTAAGTTCACACGATCATCTGTTATTTTCTGACGGTAACGGCATAGTCCTTCTTCACGACGACGCCTCTTTCATCCTTGACGTTGACACGGACGGTATAGGTTCCTGTCTGCTTCGGCTTCACCAAAACGGTACTGTTGGAGGAATAGTCCTGTGCCTTATACCACTTGCCGTTGTTGGGATTCTTGTACCACACGGCATACTGCTTTGTCCCCAGACCGCCGCTTGAAGCAGCGTTCACGGTCACACTCCCGCCGGATCTGATGGCTGAGGAAGAAACCGTAGAAGTATTTTTCAGAAGCGAATAGACTCTCACGGTGAAGTCCTTTTTCACGACCTTGCCGCTTGTATCCTTCACATTCACACGGACGGTATAATCGCCTGTCTGCCTGGGCTTGATCGTGACGGTGGAATTTTTCGCGTAATCCTGCGCCTTATACCACTTGCCGTTATTGGGGTTACGATACCAGACAGCGTACTGGTAGGGAGAAGTGCCGCCGACGGCAGAACCCTTGACCGTCACCGAACCGCCCAGCTTCAATGTCTTGGCTGATACAGAAGCCTTATTGGTCAGCGCCACTCCCACAGTCACCTTACAGGTTGCCGTCAGACCATTGGAGGTTGTAGCGGTGATGGTAGCCGTACCCTTGCCGACGCCCTTCACGACGCCATCCTTCACAGCAGCCACCTTCTCGTCAGAGGTCGTCCAGAGTACGCTGTCGGCAGCCTCCGCAGGATCGGTGGAAGCGACCAGACGGATGCTCTTTCCCACAGGGAAGCTCGCAGACGGACGGTTCAGCTTCAAAGTATTGGCAGGTTTAAAGATGTAGAAGTTTTCCTTCACCATGCCGCTGTATTTTCCCATACCCTCCACCGTAACGGTGTAGGTGCCGACACCTATATGGGTCCCATTGTCGTAAGAAACACTGAAGTCTTTACCCCGTGTCAGCTCCTGTCCCTGATAGGTAACAGTCACACTCGGCACTTGAACGGTATTCTCTTGATAGTTAAAGCGCAGAGAGGAGAAGGTCACCTGCACGTCCTTTCCGTTGATCGGAACCGGCCGGAAGGAAGTACCCGGTTCTGTGCTGCCGTCATAGAGCAGTACGGTCTCAGGATAAACATTGGTGTTTTTGTCCACCTGCAGCTCCTTGACCTCATCCGCAGTCAGTGTGACCATATCCAGATATTTCCTGTCAAGCACGCCCTCCTGCACAAGGGTTTCCATGGTGGAATAGCCCGCACAGCCGCTGTCAAAAACATTGTAACCGACAGTCCAGCACTTCTTGTCCTGGTCATAGAAGAAACAGGCATCCTTTTCCTTCTCGGTAATCTCCGTGACGGTATAGGTTTTCTCCCACTGCTGGGTCGTCTGATCGTAGTTGCCGTAGGTCAGTTTATACTTGACCTGCGGAATCTTCACCTTTTTCAGGAGCAGCTTGCTGGTAGGATGATCCTCGAAGGTTTCACCGGGAAGATAACAGCGCCATTTACCAATGTAGCGTCCGTCCACCCAGGAATCCGAGAAATAGCCGAGATCGCCGCCCCAATAGAGGCTGTGTCCCACTCCCCATTCGGAGCCGTTGGTATTTTGTCCGCTGCCGTTCTGGTACAGATAGGTATATTCGTTACCGTTCATACGCACCCAGGTACCTGTTCCGACCGCATCAAAGATTTTCCTCCAGGTAAGCGCATCCTCACGGGGGATATCATCCTCCATCTTCACGGCTGCATAGGCATCCAGCAGTTCACGGATCCCTTCCAGCGTGATCTTCGTGCCGTTCTTGCCGAAGGTAAAGTACTGGGTCAGCTTATCCGTGGTCAGTCCCTGACCCTCTCCATTACCGGCACCGCCGTACTGACGGGTCTTGCCGTTGCAGGTCACGTCGATCAGGTAATGATAGTTGCTGTTCCACTTATAGGTAGCCGTATTATCAAGCCTTTGTGCGATCCTTCCCATCAAGCTGGGGAAGCCCAGGGAATCATACCGGAAGGGATAGACGGATGAAGCAAAAAGGTACTGGTTATCCTTACGGGAATAAGGGCTGTAAATATAGAAAACCTGGTCGATATGGGCTGCCGGAGAAAGCGTCCAGTATGGTCTTGTCTTCACCAGATCTCCGCGGATAAAGGAGCCGCTGTACAGACAGATGGACGAAAAACCTGCCTGCACGGCATCCATATTGTCAAAGAAGCTGTCCTTGGTGGCGTATGTATCAATCAGATAATCGGCATCATCCTTCAGCGCAGGGAGCGTGAGCTTTACATCGGTATCCTCCCAGGTATCATCCCAGCTGTACCGTCCCTTGACCTTTGACTGCAGCGTCACCTTGCCGCCGTCGGTAGTATTGCTCCTGAACAGGTAACCGCCGTTTACACGTCCCGTTTCCGGATCGTCAAATCTGACATCCGCGTAGAGATTGATTGTTTCATCCCAGTCATCCCAGTCAAATTCGATCGACGATTCATCCGAATACCGGGATGACGAATCCACAAACCGGAAGGAAAGCGGGTCGGGGTTATCCGTCTTGACGAAGAAAAACTCGTTGAACGGGGCAAGCAGCGGGGTGATGGTATAGGAATAGTCCGTCACAGCCTTTTCCGCTGCCGAGACGACAACCCCGTTCAGAGCTCCCGATACCAAAGCCCCTCCGACTGCCATAACAGGCACCATGGCAAGCGCACAGAGCTTATTCATCATTCGACTTTTCATCGTGAACCCTCCTAAAGTAAGATTTTAAAGTATTTATCAATATGATATCATATTTATGTAACATTGTCAATCGTTTTGTGTAAAACGCTAAAATACCAGACCGTTGCAGCAGCACCGAAGCTTCCTTCCCGGAACCGCTGCCGTTTTCTGTACAGCTCTCGCCGGGAGCCAACGGAGGGCGGTGTTAAAAATTATTTAATAGAAAAATAAAAGAAAATTGTTGGAATCATCTGCAGGATGTGATATGATAGAAGAGCTATATGACAAAAAGGAGTGAAAAAGGTGGTAGGTCTGATTTTAGAGGGCGGTGGCAGCCGTGGTGCCTATACCGCAGGCGTGCTGGATGTCCTGACCGAAAACAACATTTTCCTTCCGGTAACCTACGGGGTATCGGCAGGCGCCTGCAACGCCCTGTCCTATCTTTCAAAACAAAAGAATCGCAACCATATTATTTTCACACAATATTCCTCTGATAAACGCTACTGCAGTATGAAGCTGCTGTTGAAAACCGGCAGTCTGTTCGGTTTTGATTTCATCTTCGGCGAGCTTGCCACCGACCTGCTCCCCTATGACTTCGACGAGCTCGACAGGACCTCCATGCTCCTGCGGGTATGTGCGACCGACTGTCAGACCGGCAAACCCGTGTTTTTTGATAACCAGAACGACTTCAACCGCAACGATTTTACCGCCGTCATTGCATCGTCCTCCCTGCCGGTGGTGGCAAATATCGTCCGCTTCAAAGGGTATGAGCTGCTGGACGGAGGAGTTGCCGCCCCGATTCCCATTGAATACGCCATGCAGGACGGGTGCGAGAAGAATATCCTCGTGCTCACCAGGGACAGAAGCTATGTCAAGAAGGACAAACCCGACTTCCCGCTGTTCTGGCTCAGGCATAAGTACAAAAAATACCCGGCGCTCATACAGGCGCTGATCGACCGTGCCAAGGTGTATAACCACGAAAGAGAGGTCTGCTGGCAGCAGGAGGCGCTGGGAAATGCCTTTATCATCGAACCCTCCCTCCCCGTGAACATCGGCCGCAGCTGTACCGACAGCGAGGAGCTTGACAATCTCTATCAGCTCGGCGTGAAGGATGCCCAGGACAAACTGGTGGAGCTGAACCGTTTTCTTGCCCTGAACGCATAAAAAATGCAGGAACGAGCATCGAATCCTGCAAAAAAATCTTTGACAAGCCGTCATGGATATTGTATAATATAGGTATTTTAATATAAAGGAGTTATTGCTATGAACAAGCTGCTGAATCTTCTCAGTCAGAATGCCGATTTTACCACCGCACAGCTCGCCTCTATGCTGGGCGAAAGCGAGGAAGCGGTTCGGGAACAGATAGAAACCTACAAGAAACAGGGCATTATCAAGGGAACCACCACCGTGATTAACTGGGACAAGGTACCCGGCTCCGGCGTGAAAGCCATCATTGAACTGAAAGTCACCCCCAAGCCGGAAACCGGCTTTGATGATATTGCCAAGATCGTCATGTCCTACGATAATGTCGAGAACGTGTATCTGGCAGCATCCTCCCGCTACGACCTGATCGCCACCGTAAAGGGCGACACCATTCAGGATATTGCCGAGTTTGTCTCCAAGCGTCTTTCCACGCTGGACAACGTCATCGGCACCGCTACCAGCTTTATCCTCACCCAGTATAAGGCAAGCGGCATGATTTTCAATACCGAAGAGGAAGAACAGGAACAAAGGAGTATGATATTGTGATGGATTATTCAAGTCTGGTGAACCGCCAGCTCCAGGGGCTCAAGCCCTCCGGTATCCGTAAATTCTTTGATATTGCCAATGAGATGGATCATGTAATCTCCCTGAGCATCGGTGAACCGGATTTTACCACCCCCTGGCACGTCCGTCAGGAGGGCATTGAATCCCTCCGCCGCGGTCACACCTGGTATTCCCCCAACAGGGGCTTTGCAGAATTGAGAAGTCAGAT
Source organism: uncultured Eubacteriales bacterium (assembly GCA_900316925.1). Taxonomy (GTDB): domain Bacteria; phylum Bacillota; class Clostridia; order Oscillospirales; family Acutalibacteraceae; genus UBA1213. The sequence continues at coordinate 1,349 of ONEU01000168.1, read as the reverse complement.
CTGCAACTATTACGCAAGACGTTTCCATGTGGAATATAACCCCGAGGACGAGGTCCTGGTCTCGGTGGGCGGCTCGGAAGCCATTGATCTGTGTATCCGCGCCATTGTCAACCCCGGTGACGAAGTCCTCATCCCGCAGCCGGCCTTCGTCTGCTATGAGCCCATGACTCTCATGGCCGGCGGTGTACCGGTCATCATTGAAACCAAGTCCGAAAACGGCTTCCGTCTGACCGCGCAGGAGCTTGAAGCGGCTATCACGCCGAAAACCAAGCTGCTCATCCTGCCCTTCCCCAACAATCCCACGGGTGCCGTGATGAGACGGGAGCATCTGGAAGAGATTGCCAAGGTGCTGGAAAAGCATCAGATCCTGGTGCTCTCCGATGAGATCTACGGCGAGCTGACCTACGGCAAGGAGCGCCATGTATCCTTTGCGGATATCCCGCACATGAAGGAGCGCACCATCGTAGTAAGCGGCTTTTCCAAGGCTTATGCCATGACAGGCTGGCGTCTCGGCTATGCACTCGGCCCGGAGCCGGTCATCACCCAGATGCTCAAGCTGCACCAGTATGCCATTATGAGCGCCCCCACCACCGCCCAGTATGCCGCAATTGAGGCCCTCAAGCACGGCGACAGCGACATTGAGCGGATGCGGGAGGAATATGATATGAGAAGACGACTGATCGTGGACGAATTCTGCCGCATGGGTCTGACCTGCTTTGAGCCGGAGGGCGCATTTTATGTATTCCCCAGCATACAGATCGCCGGACTCAGCTCTGAGGAGTTCTGTGAAAAGCTTCTGTATGCACAGCATGTTGCAATAGTTCCCGGCCCTGCCTTCGGTGACTGCGGCGAGGGCTTTGCAAGAGTGTCCTATTCCTATTCACTTAAGCATATACAGGAGGCTCTTGTCAGGATCGAGCGTTTTGTTTCCGAACAATAAAACAAATAAATCAAAAACCGGAATGCCGTATATGCCAGCGTGTATGCGGCATCCTGTTTTATAATTGCCTGAAAGGTTGTTGATGTATGAAGCTGACCGTTCTTGCTCCGGCTAAGCTGAATCTGTTTCTTGATATTACCGGCAAAAGACACGATGGCTATCATCTTGTAAATATGGTCATGCAGACGGTTTCTCTCTATGACGAGGTTACCGTGGCTCTTAATGACGGCGATAGTATAAGCGTTCAATGCAGCGATAAGAATATTCCCTGCAATGAAAAAAACACCGCATACCGTGCGGCAGTGAGCTTTCTTTCCTGTCTGGAGGGAGAGAAGCCCGGAGTATCAATAAAAATCAAAAAGCGTATTCCCTCACAGGCGGGAATGGCCGGAGGCAGTACAGATGCCGC
>ONEU01000195.1 GCA_900316925.1 uncultured Eubacteriales bacterium | reverse complement strand
GTTAATAATTATTACTATGACGGCATTAAGGTCGATGATGCATCCTTCACTACGCAAAGTGTCCATTATGCGTATCATTCCATCACGATGATCTGGGATACTCACGAAACCAGAACAGAAGGCGCCGTCCTGTATTTTGAGGTGGCATGATGCGCCTGTAAAGCCTGTATCCGGAGACCGTTTCCACTCCTGACTTACATCTGAGATACCGATTGCCCCTTATGACAGAATTTTTTCTGACATAAGGGGCAGCTTTTTTCACGGAAATCAATTTTGAAAAAACCTTGCCTGGAAGTCCATGCCAGATCTTTTTCAACAACGATATAAGATAGTGTTTACCGATTGCAGCAGGGTTTATCCTTCAGCAAATATTGAAAGGGGTTCCCCGGTAACTGGCAGGTCATAATAGATTTCCGTGTCGGCGGGGCGCTACGGTGTTGATATTTGGTTCATTGTATGATAGAATCATAAATGGGAGAATGTTACAAAATGGAGGACGAAGGATGAAAGAAGAATGTTTGATTTGTATGGCGCCTCTTGAATACCTGACAGAGGATGTCCGGATGGAATGTGCCATTTGTCATAAAACCGAGATGAGTAAGACTCGCTGTATCAACGGACATTATGTTTGTAATCAGTGCCACCTGCAGGGCGCTGACAGAATCTGGCAGGTTTGTATGCAGGAGACTTCTGTCAATCCTGTCGAGATTGTCGAAAAGCTGATGAGACTCCCGGACTGCCACATGCATGGACCGGAACATCATATCATGGTCGGCTCGGCATTGCTGACTGCCTTTAAGAATGCCGGCGGTAACATTGATCTGGGGGCTGCTTTGTCGGAAATGAAAAACAGAGGCTCAAAGGTTCCCGGCGGTGCCTGCGGCTTCTGGGGTGCCTGCGGTGCCGCTATCAGCAGCGGGATGTTCATCTCTGTCGTTACCGGCTCGACACCCCTTAAAGTCAGGGAGTACGGCTTGTCAAATCTGATGACCGCCCGTTCTCTGAATGCCATCGGAGAGATCGGCGGAGCACGGTGCTGTAAGCGAAACTCGTTTCTCGCCATCCGTCAGGCGGTTTCCTTTGTGAAAGAAAACTTTGGCATAGAAATGGAACTTGATGAGATCGTCTGCCGCTTTTCACCGATGAATAACCAGTGCATCGGGAAAAGATGTCCGTTTAACCGGATGAACCACCGCGGCTGAACGAACGGAAAAGGGTTACGGTACCCGAAAACCTGAAAAGTATCGGCGGTGACGTCTCGGGTAATCGGGGCTGCCGGAGAGGAAACGCTCTTATCATCCCAATCATTGCGGCCGTACCGATGATCGGTGCCCTGGTGACGGTGATGATCAGCGAGAATAACCAGAAAAGGATGATGGCTCTTGGAAACAATCAAGGTGATGCGGGCAGAAGAAGAATGGCAGCGGGCCGGCGCCTATTCTGTGAGGATTCAGGGAATGAACCGGCAGTACCATATCCCGCTGCGTGACGAATTTGATGAGCATGACGGGGATGCGTGCAAATACATCATTCTCCTGGATGATGAATATCCCGTTGCTACCTGTCGGTTTTATGAGATGAGCCCCGGCTGCGTGAAGATCGGCAGAGTTGTGGTGCTGCCGGAATACCGTGAGATGCACCTGGGGAGCAGGATGATCGGGGAAGCGGAAAAATGGATCGCCGAACTGGGATACCGTGAGATCAGTATCGACAGCAGGGTGTCGGCAGTGGGATTTTACGAAAAACTCGGATATAGCCGTGCGGATCAGGAGGTCTTTATGAGCTGGAACTTCGAGTGTATGAGGATGTATAAAGTCCTGTCGTCCTGAGTGACCTGTGTCACGGAGCACGGAAATCATTTTTTATCAATCCTTGCCTGAATGTCCCTGCAAATCGTTGGTCAACAACGATGAAAAGTTAGTGTTTATCGATTACTGCAGGGTTTATCCCTCCGCGAATTTTGGAAAGGGGTTCGGGGAAAACCCTTCTTTTCGCCAGAAAAAGGGTTTCCCCGGGAAGCGGCAGGTCAAAATTGATTTCCGTGGTCACGGAGATGCAGCTCTTTTCCGAACATCCACAGCATGAGGAAAAACCCAAGGGGGGAAGTGTTATGTCATCAATCATTCTTTCCAAACCGAAGCTGTCCGCAGCAGGTTCCGATCCCGGATCTCTTCGCCGCTATGAACAAGCGTACAGGCAGCGGTCAGCCGGAGGAATCACAGAACGATTACGATAAACTGACGGAAAACGGAATTAAAGCATCAAACTGCATTGAATGCGGCCAATGTGAGAGTGTCTGCCCCCAGCACATCAGCATCATTCGGAATCTGAAAGAATGCAGCAAGGTGTTTGAGGGCTGATGGGCGCCGGGGAGGATGGACGTTCCGGTGAGGAATGATTTCGGAGGTAAGCAATGTCGATATTCAAGAAAAAGGTATCATCAGACAATGAGGACGGAGCCATCCGCTCGTTTGACATCGTGACGCTGCGTGAAAGCGGTATGCGCTATACGGTAGAATATGAGATGGTGATGAAGGACGGTAATGCGGAGGTCTCGCTGTATACCATCAAATATTCCCGGCATGAGTGTTGCCGGAATCTTGAACGGCGTGCCGTATGCAGTGCCGGGGCTGCTTTGAAGCTCCTGAACGACTGCAGGCTTCTTTCCTGGGACGGATTTGACGGTCCGCATCCGAAAGGTGTCCTGGATGGCATCATGTTTGAGTTCCAGGCTTCCGTCAATGGCGGAAAAAGGATTACTGCTTGCGGTTCGGAAAACTTTCCCCAGCATTACCGGGAATTGACGGACGGTATTTATGCACGGTCGGGTGACGGTCTTCTGTATGATACTGAAGAGGCCTACTCTGATTGTCTGGCAACGTAGGACGGCACGATTCAGGATGCCGGAAAGAAAAACGGGCACGTCTCGCTGCTGCGGAAGAATCATTGAAGTCGATGAACATCAGTTTCATCGGCTTTTTTCTTTGAGTAAGGTGAGCTATTTTTGAGTTATACAAAAGTATTGTGATTATCTAATCACAAAGCAATACTATTTGACTATTTGTGATGTATTTATTACTATATTAAGAAAAATAATCGCATAAACTTAGTACAAAAATCCCCTGAACGGTTGCAATAATTCTCGAGAAGCGGTATAATAATAGCACCATAGTTTGAATTTTTGGTTCCTTCCGTACTTCGTGGTGACAGTATCGTATAGGAATCATCAGATAGAGGCAATCGGGTTCTTCTCTTGGGTGGGGGTTGAGATAGATGAAAAAAAATACATGGTATCAGATCATTTGTCTCCTGTTGACGGTAATGATAGCGGTTCACCACGCTCTTCCTGCTCTGGCGCAGGATTCGGATTCCGGCAGTCGGGGCAATGATACGGGTAATCCCCTTACTGTCGATTATGTTCTCCCGGACTGGGAGGCGGATCCGGTAATTGATCCGCCGGTCCGTGTGAAGCCTGCTGTCTATGAGGACGGCACCATTCTGATCTATCACTATCAGCAACTGCTCCTGATCGGAAAAATGATCCGGTGACGGACACCGATTATCTGACGAACCGGTGCGGTGCCGGACAGCCGGTGGTTTCGGATCAGGGGCAAGAGGTGCGGTACGCCCCCGACGCGGTTTACCGGATTGTACAGGACATTCCGCTGCCCAGACATACCGTCTGGAATCCCCCGGCGGATTTTACCGGCAGTCTGATTGGCTCGCCCCAGTCTGAACCGACGCTGTATGATGCGCAGCTGGATACGGTTTACCTCTATAATCTGCTGCAAACGGCGGTCATGTCCTCGTCAGATGCGGACACACAGCCCGTGATGAGCGGAGATGCCGCTGTCTCCGGTTTCGGCAGCGGAAATGCGATCTTTCCTTACGGGAATGAAAAATACCTGACCTACAGCAGGATGCACCGCTATGTCCTTGCCAAGGACTTTTCATCCGACCTGTCCGACGTTTCTCCGTCGGTGAATCTGCACAACCGTGTACCTGCAAACCGAGCCGCTGTTTCGTTGTATGACGGGCGTGATTTTCAGGGGCAGGTCATCAAGAAGATAGACGGTGTGCCTTACGTCCTGATCGGCAATCAGGAACAGCTTCGTGCGATCGGTTCAGATCAGGTGGTGTTCACGCCGGTTTACAAGATGAAGCTCAGCGGGACGAAATATGTTGTCGATACCGCAGCGGCCAACGGCGGCTTATTGTACGGCGGTGATGCCGATCTTCTGGCCTCCCAGAACGGCGGCAGTAAAGACTTTGACTTTCAGCAAATTGATTCCGCCACATTAAGGGGCGGCGTCGATCAGGAAACGATGGAGCCTGTTTACAATGCCTT
>ONEU01000104.1 GCA_900316925.1 uncultured Eubacteriales bacterium | reverse complement strand
CGGTATCGGCGGCCATGATCCGTGACGCCAAAAGGCGCGGTGTGCGTGTCACCGCTGAGACAGCCCCCCATTACCTGATGCTCACCGAACAGGAGCTGCTGAAACGGGATGCGGATTACCGGATGAATCCGCCCCTGCGTACCGAGGGTGACAGACTTGCGATGATTGAAGCTCTGCGTGACGGCACGATTGATGCGATCGCCACCGACCATGCTCCCCATACGCCTGCCGAGAAATCGGATTTCGTCAGCGCCCCTAATGGTTCCATCGGCATGGAAACGTCCTTTGCGGCTGCCTATACGGTATTGGTCAAGGGCGGCGTGATGACGGCGGAAGAGCTGATCCGCAAAATGTCCGTGAATCCTGCAGCCATCCTCGGAACCTATGGCGGCGGCTTCTCCGAGGGAGCTCCTGCCGATCTGATGCTCTATCGTGAAGAGGAATGGACCGTTGATCCCGGAAAGCTGCACGGAAAATCCAGGAATACGCCGTTTAAAGGAATGACCCTTGCTGCCAAGGTAAAGCTCACCGTTTTCCACGGCAGGATCGTATACAATGAATTATGAAAATGGAGGAATGAACCATGTCTTTCGACAGAATGATAAAAGCCATCATCAGAACCAAGAACCCCACGGTTGCCGGACTTGATCCGAAGCTCGATTACATCCCTTCCTATATCAAGGAGGAGGCCTACGCAAAGTACGGCAAGACACCGGAGGGGGCTGCCGAAGCACTGTTTGTGTTCAATCAGGGACTCATTGATGCCCTGTGTGATATTGTACCTGCCGTGAAGCCGCAGGCTGCTTATTATGAGATGTACGGCTGGCAGGGTGTCCGTGCCCTGGAGCGCACGATTGCCTATGCCAAGAGCAAGGGGATGTTTGTCATCACCGACGGCAAACGTAACGATATCGGAACCACAATGGAGGCATACGCCAAAGCCCACCTCGGTGCAACGGAACTGGAGGGGGAGAGCTTTGAAGCCTTCGGAAGTGACGCACTGACGGTGAATGCCTATCTTGGTACCGACGGCGTAAAGCCGGTGCTGGATGTCTGCAAGGCCAATGACAAGGGAATGTTCATTCTCGTCAAGACTTCCAATAAATCCTCCGGCGAGCTGCAGGACAGGGTGCTGGATGACGGCCTGACGATCTATCGCACCATGGGCAATATGTGTGAGACCTGGGGCGAGGAGCTGATGGGCAGTTATGGATATTCCGGCGTAGGTGCCGTGGTAGGAGCTACCTATCCTGCACAGCTGGGTGAACTGCGCAAGGTGCTGCCGCATACATTCTTCCTGGTGCCGGGTTACGGCGCACAGGGCGGCGGCGCTGCGGATGTACTGCCCGCCTTTGATGAGAACGGCCTGGGAGCCATTGTCAATTCCTCCCGCGGCATCATGTGTGCCTGGAAGAAGGAGGAGGGACTTGACCCGAAGGAGTATGCGCAGGCTGCAAGACGTGAGGCAATCCGTATGAGAGACGAGATTACGGCAACCCTTCGCTTTCCGGAAGCATGAGCAACGATGACGATGGCACGGACCATGAACCTGTTGGCCGCCATCTCATGCGCGGCGCTGATTGGATTTGTGATTGTTCTTCGGCTGACCGGGGAGAAGATCTTCCTCACCCTGACGATCACCTTCGGAACCATCGCATATCATTTTGTGATGCGTCTGGTGTTAGGACTCTTCTTTAATCGGCTGATGAAGAATAAGGCTGATTACACAAAGAAATGGTACCAGGTGAGAGGATGGGAGAAGCGGCTGTATGAACTGCTGCGGGTGAAAAAATGGAAGAACCGGATGCCTTCATATAATCCGTCTCTGTTTGATCCCACGATTCATACCTGGGATGAGATTGCCCAATCAATGTGTCAGGCGGAGCTGGTGCATGAGACCATCGTCCTGCTGAGCTTACTGCCGATGGTGGAGTCCATCTGGTTCGGCGACTTCCTGATATTTCTGTTTACCTCGCTGGGCGGTGCGGTGATCGACATGATGTTTGTAATCATGCAGCGTTATAACCGGCCAAGAGTAATCAGAATGATCCGACATAAAAAGCAATAGAGTCCTCAAGGCTGGTGAACACGGTTGCAGGACCGTTTCATCAGCCTTTTACAAACCAATAAATTAAATATATCTAACTATTGACAAGCGGAAAAGGATGTGGTATAATGAGTTCAACGATTAAACAATCATTGAATCGTTTATTACCGAAAGGAGTCGAACCGTATGAAAAAGACCTACAAAATTGACGTGGACTGCGCCAACTGTGCCAACAAGATGGAGAATGCCGCCAAGAATACGGCAGGTGTGAAGGATGCCGTGGTGAACTTTATGACATTGAAGATGTCGGTGGAGTTTGAGGACGGAGCAGACCAGAAGGAAGTCATGCAGCAGGTGCTGAAAAACTGCAAAAAGATTGAAAGCGACTGTGAAATATTCCTGAAGTAAGAGAAATCGGATCCCGGGAGGTGATGGTATGACCAAAAAACAAAAGAAGAATCTCCTGCGCATCATAACGGCTTCGGCCATGATGATCGGTTTTCTGTTTGTACCGGTAACGGGATGGTGGCGGCTGCTGCTGTTCTTAGTGCCGTATCTGATCATCGGTTACGATATCCTCATCAAGGCGGTAAAGGGCGTCATTCATCTGCAGCCCTTTGACGAATGTCTTCTGATGTCGATTGCCACGGTGGGTGCCATCGTGGTGGCGGTGATCAAGAACAGTGATTATTATGAAGCTATTGCTGTCATGCTGTTCTACCAGATCGGAGAATGGTTCCAGAGCTATGCGGTGGGCAAGAGCCGAAAAAATATCACAGAGCTGATGGATATCCGTCCCGATTTTGCCAATATTGAAGTTGACGGGAAGCTGGAGCAGGTCGATCCGGACGAGGTAGAGCCGGGGACGGTGATCGTTGTGCAGCCGGGAGAGAAAATCCCGATTGACGGACTGGTGGTTGAGGGAAGCTCTTCCCTGAATACCTGTGCGCTGACGGGGGAGAGTGTGCCGAGGAATGTGCATGAGGGTGATGAGGTCATCAGCGGCTGTATCAATCTCAGCGGGGTCCTGCGTGTAAAAACCACGCGTGCGTTTGAGGATTCTACCGTCTCGAAGATCCTGGAACTGGTGGAAAATGCCAGCTCCCGGAAATCGAAGTCCGAGAATTTTATCTCGAAATTTGCCCGTGTCTATACGCCCGTGGTGGTACTCAGTGCATTGGCGCTGGCGGTGCTGCCACCGCTGTTGATGATGATGTTCGGCGGGGACCCGTCCTGGGGCAGATGGATCTATCGGGCGCTCACCTTCCTGGTGATCAGCTGTCCGTGTGCACTGGTCATCAGTATCCCGCTGAGCTTTTTTGCAGGGATCGGCGGTGCAAGCCGAGAGGGTGTGCTGGTCAAGGGATCAAACTACCTGGAGATGCTTGCCAAGACCAGGACAGTGGTATTTGACAAGACCGGTACGCTGACCAGAGGCGTGTTTGAGGTGACGGCCGTCCATCCGGAGCTGGTGGATGAACACACCCTGCTTCATCTGGCGGCTCATGTGGAACGCTACTCCACCCATCCGATCGCGGCGTCACTCAAGGCGGCTTATCCGAATGAAGCGGATGACTGCCGTATCCGTGATGTGGAAGAGGTGGCCGGTCACGGTGTCAGAGCCGTCGTGAACGATGAGGTTATCAGTGTAGGCAACGCCAAAATGATGCGGACAGTCGGTGCGGATATCCGAAGCTGCCCGCATTGCCTGAAAAAGAAACACAGCGGCTCGGTGGTGCACATTGCCCGCGGCAGCACCTATCTGGGACATATTGTCATTTCGGATATCATCAAGGATTCGAGTGAACAGGCCGTGAGGGAACTGAAACACGCAGGGGTGAAGCAGACAGTGATGCTTACGGGTGATACCGCACACGCTGCCGAAACGGTTGCCGAGACCTTGCACATTGACGAGATCTACAGCGAACTCCTGCCGGAAGATAAGGTGGAGAAGCTGGAAGAGATCATGGAGAAACACAGCGGCGTGACGGCATTTGTGGGTGACGGTATCAACGATGCACCGGTGCTGTCAAGAGCGGATGTCGGTATTGCCATGGGTGCGATGGGCTCAGATGCGGCGATTGAAGCAGCGGATATCGTGCTGATGGACGACGACCCGCTGAAGATCTCCCAGGCGATCCGTATTTCCCGCAAGTGTATGCGGATCGTGACGGAGAATATCTGGTTTTCAATCGGCGTGAAGCTTTTATGCCTGGTGTTGGGTGCATTTGGCATTGCCAATATGTGGGTTGCCATTTTTGCCGACGTGGGCGTGATGGTCATTGCGGTACTCAACGCCATCCGTGCGCTGTGTGTTCGTCGGAACGCCGGACAGCCGGAATCCCGGACGAGTGAATGATCCGGATCGGTCATCCAAACGCTGTTCAGGAGGTGTGATATGAAGCAATACAGTGTCACCGGCATGAGCTGTGCAGCCTGTCAGGCGAGAGTGGAAAAAGCGGTGTCGGCGGTAGAGGGTGTGGAAGCCTGTTCGGTGAGCCTGTTGACCAACTCTATGGGGGTAGAGGGAAATGCCGATGAAGGCGCCGTCATCAGAGCCGTTGAAAACGCCGGCTACGGGGCGTCCGTCAAGGAGAAAGCTGCCCGTGCACCCTATAGCCGGAGGTTAGCAGAGGAGGAGGAAGCCCTGCGGGACCATGAAACGCCCCGTCTGCGGAAACGTCTGGCGGCATCGGCGGTGTTCCTGCTCATTCTGTTGTATTTCTCGATGGGCACTCATCTGTTCGGACTGCCGTTACCGCCGTTTCTTGACGGCAACGGCATCGGAATCGGCCTGATACAGCTTCTGCTGACGGTGATTATTATGGTTATCAACCAGAAATTTTTTGTCAGCGGATTCAGGAGCCTGTTTCACGGAGCGCCGAATATGGATACCCTGATTGCCCTTGGTTCGTCAGCAGCCTTTGTATACAGTACGGTCGTGCTGTTTATCATGACAGGCGAGCAAACGGCGGGTCACACCGAAGAGGTACAGCACCTGGTACACGAATTTTACTTTGAATCGGCGGCCATGATCCTGACGCTGATCACGGTGGGGAAGATGCTGGAGGCCTACTCCAAGGGAAAGACCACCAATGCGCTGAAAAGCCTGATGCACCTGGCGCCGAAAACCGCCACCCTCCTGCGTGACGGTGAAGAGGTGACGGTTTCACCGGATGAAGTGAAACCGGGGGATGTGTTTGTGGTGAGACCGGGCGAGAGTATCCCGGTGGACGGAGTAGTACTGGAAGGCAGCAGTGCGGTGGATGAATCCGCCTTGACCGGCGAGAGTATCCCCACGGATAAAACAAGCGGCAGTACCGTTTCTTCGGCGACGATCAACCGTTCCGGTTTTCTGACCTGCCGTGCCACCCGGGTGGGGGAGGATACCACGCTCTCACAGATCATTTCCATGGTGAGTGATGCCGCCGCCACAAAAGCACCGGTGGCAAGGATTGCCGATCGGATCTCGGCAGTATTTGTGCCGGCGGTGATGGTACTGGCAATTTTTACCACCGTAATCTGGCTGCTGACGGGTGCCCCCGTGGGGAGTGCGCTTGCCCGGGGAATCGCCGTCCTGGTGGTGTCCTGTCCCTGTGCCCTGGGTCTTGCTACCCCGGTGGCAATCATGGTGGGAAACGGGGTAGGCGCCAAAAACGGCATCCTGTTCAAAAATGCCGGGGCTCTGCAGGAGACCGGCGGAATCCGGCTGGCGGTACTGGATAAAACCGGTACGATCACCAACGGCAGACCTGTGGTGACGGATGTTGTTCCCGCGGGAGAGAGCGGCGAGACGGAATTGCTGACGGCTGCCGTCTCCCTCGAACACAAGAGTGAGCATCCGCTTGCCCTGGCCATTGCTGATTACGCCGACGCGCAGGGGATCAGGCCGCTGGGTACGTCGGATTTTACGTCTCACACCGGCAGTGGTCTGTCAGCGGTGCTCGACGGCAGCCGGTTATGCGGCGGAAGTCTTTCATGGATACGGCAGCAGGCTACGGTTTCCGAGAGCTTTCTGCACCGCAGCGAAGACCTTGCCAATGAGGGGAAAACGCCGTTGCTCTTTTCAAAGGACGGGCGTTTGCTGGGCATGATCGCCGTGGCCGATACCATCAAGGAGGATTCTCCGCGGGCTGTCCGGGAGCTTCAGGAAATGGGAATTTCCGTCATCATGCTTACCGGTGATAACCGCCGTACCGCGGAGGCCATCGGAAGACAGGCCGGAGTGGATCTCGTCATTCCGGAGGTGAAGCCCGACGGCAAGGAAGCAGTCATCCGGCAGCTGCGGGAATTGGGAAAGACAGCGATGATCGGAGACGGAATCAACGATGCTCCGGCGCTGACCCGTGCGGATATCGGTATGGCAATCGGTGCCGGCACAGATGTGGCCATTGACGCAGCTGATGTGGTGCTGATGAAAAGCCGTCTGACGGATGCGGCGGCAGCGGTCAGATTATCCCGCAAGACCTACCGTAATATCAAAGAAAACCTGTTCTGGGCACTCATCTATAACACGCTGCTCATTCCATTGGCGGCAGGTGCCTATGCATTCTGGGGGGTGACCATGAACCCGATGTGGGGAGCGGCTGCCATGAGTTTATCCAGCGTGTTTGTGGTGACGAACGCCCTGCGTCTGAACCTGTTCAGACTCTATCGCCCCGGCAAAAGCAAGGCAGCCGAAAGGTTTACCGACCGTGAACTGAACGACTGTCTTGGAGATCAGATACAACCACATGAAAGGGAGGAAACCACTATGACAAAGACCATGAAAATTGAAGGAATGATGTGCGCACATTGTGAAGCGGCAGTCAGAAAGGCATTGGAGGCCATTGACGGAGTGGAGAGCGCCGCTGCGAGCCACACCGAGAAACAGGCAATCGTGACCCTGTCGAAAGAGGTAGCCGACGAGGTACTGAAAAAGGCCGTGGAGGACAAGGACTATCAGGTGCTCTCCATCAGCAACGCATAAGCAAACAGGGACAGCGAGGGGCTGTCCTTTTTTGTTGAGGGTCGTGAAAATGCCGGCAACATGAAATTCTGTGAATTTTGAATATAATTGGTTGACATTTATGACAAAATTGTATATCATAATCTTAACAATAAGACTTGTCGGAAAGGGAGATGACATAATGGCAGAACAGAACCAACCTACTGAATTTGAGATCCGGGATCAGGCCGACAAAATGGCCAGAGAGCTTGTGAGAATCACACAAAACATTGCATTTGACGAAGAAGCCCTGCTCGACATGGTACAGGAGAGTATCGGCCCTGTGGAGCATTTCTTCTCCAACTATACCTGTGCCATCATGGAAATGGAAACCAAGTTCAAGGTGCTGAATGAATGGTTCTCCTTGAAGTACGATGGCAACCCCATTGAATCCATCAAGAGTCGTGTGAAAGATTATGACAGCATCATGCGGAAGCTGATCGCCAAAAATCTGCCCCGAACCCTGGAGGCAATTGAGGAGAATATCAACGATATTGCGGGGGTGCGGGTGATCTGTTCGTTCGAGGAGGATATCTACCGTCTGGCACGGTGCCTGCTGCAGCAGGATGATGTGACGCTGATCCGGCAGAAGGACTATATCCGCAATCCGAAGCCAAGCGGCTACCGCAGTCTTCACCTGATCGTGTCCATCCCGATCTTCCTGGAGAATGAAAAAAAGGATGTAAAGGTGGAGGTGCAGCTGCGGACCATTGCTATGGATTTCTGGGCGAGTTTAGAGCATAAGCTGAAGTATAAGAAGAATATCCCGCCGGAGAAAATGGAGGAGCTGACACGGGAGCTGGTGGACTGCGCCAACATCAGCGCGTCGCTTGACAAACGGATGCAGAATATCCGCAACTCCATTCTTGCGCCCGAACAGGAGACATAAATAACGGAAAAACAAGAGGACTACCGTCAATCAAACGGTAGTCCTCAATTTTTATGCCTGATTGTCAGAACAGGTCAAGCTGGTGTTGGCGGGCATCTTATCGGCAGGGGTGGTGTAGGAGAGAGCAATATGGTACTCGGATTCATAGATCTCCTTCCAGACCTCTTCATTTTTGTGCATCAGATATTCCACCTGTTTTTTACCCTTGAGAGCGGGGTTCGGATAGATGGGCTTGGCGATATGGATGGTATATTCCTGCACATAGAAGCCGTCCTCACCCATGAAATCGGAATCCTTCATGGTGATGAAGCAGGGCAGGACAGGCGCATCGTTCTTGGCAGCGAACATGAATGCACCGGTCTTGAGGGGCTTCGGCTTGCGGTAGTTCCACCACATACTCTGCTCGGGATAGAAGAGCACATAGTTGCCGTCCTGAATGAGCTGATTGGTGGCGGCAATGAATTTCTTCATGGTATCACGGTTAGAGGAGAGGGGGAGGGTGTTGCAGTGACGCATCAGGAAGCCATAGAAGCCGGGGAAGGAGGTGTAATTTCCCTCGCGGATGACACGCCAGAAGGAACGGTTGGGTTGACCGCCTGCCTCGTAAGCAAGCTGGATCGCAAAGCTGTCGAAAGCATTGAAGTGATTGCAGGTAATCACCGCACCGGAGTTCATTTCCTTGAAGTTCTCCAGGCCGCGCATTTCCTTGATAATGAATTTCTTATCCTTGATAAGGTTGTTGACGAAGCGGTGGGCAATCATAAAGGCGAGCTTGGTTTTGAGCTTGTCGGTGATGGACTTCTGGATGTATTCGATCTCGTCGGGAAGCAGGACACGTCCGGGCGGGTCGATCTCCACATCCTCGTCGAAGCGTCCCTCCAGCTCAAGCTGTTCGATCTTGCGGATCACTTCCACACGATCCTTGGCACGCTTGTCACGGTTCCAGCGGTTGAGGAAATTGTCCTCGCGGTTGATCTCTTTCTCGGCCAGCGCTATCAGGTTTTCCTGAACCTGCTGATCCTGTTCCTTTTTCTCGTCGGGATAGCTTTCCAGCACCTCCCGGATCTCGTCATAGACACTGGTTTCCTTTGCATATTTCCAGAAGATATCGCTATGGGGGCAGTCCTCATAGTGCCAGGGCTTGCTGGTCATAATGAAATGGATCAGGTTTGCCTGCTCAATGGGATAAGCAAGCTCGCCGTACAGCTCTGTGTTCCAGCGCTGATCGAGCCAGTAAACATGGTCCTTGCAGATTAGGTTGAGGTAATCCTCGTCCTGTGTGACCACGAAATTATAGTAATGCAGGTAATCGACAAATTTATCCAGAACGAAGTGCAGACGGAACTGGTCGCAGTTAATCAGCAGGAGACCGGCATTGAAGAAATTGTAGCGGGAGACGCCGATGACCTTTTCAACATAAGTGCCGAACACATCGGTAAGGATCATCACACGCTCATGGCAGGCGCCGACATAGGCATCCTGGATATCGGTGAGGTAGAGCTGACTGATATCACCCTGAACGACGGTATCACTGTCGATATAGATTGCCTTGGTAAGCTCCGGGAACATCTCTGCGATAAACAGGCGGTAATAGGTGGTTTTGGAGTAGTAATCACGCAGGGGGAGCTTATCGGAGATGGAACGCAGATAGTTGGTAACATCCACAAAGCGGATCTCGAAATTCTCATTTTCGAGTTCATGCACCTTCCGCATCATACCTTCAGAGATTTCCGTATGCAGGATATGTACTACATAATGGTAATCCTTGGAAGCATTGACAATGATGGAATGAAGGGACACAAGGGTGTACTTGACAAAGGCGTCGTCACAGGCGTAAAAAATAGGAATAACCGGTTGCTTCATGGATGCATAACCCCTTCTCTGTTATCGTTTCTTTTGAGATATTCTTCTTTCAGGCGGAGATATTCCGAGAGGATATCATCGAACTGATGATAGCGGAACACGGAATGGACCTTCTCCACATGGTATTGCTTGATATTTTCGGTATGCGGATAGGGCAGCCAGAACAGGCGCTTGGAGAAATGTCTGACCACGGTATGATCGTGGAGGAATTTCTGGTCGTTGAACCGCTGGGGCAGGAGTTTTTTCCTGGTAGTGGAGCGGATGATGGCGCTCTGATCGGCGAAGGTTAATTTTTTATAGCGGATCCAGGCTCTTGCCTTGACAAAGAGTCTGGTTTCACGGCAGTGCTTCATGTTGAAGAGCAGCACGCCGGCATTGATATAATGCGGATGGATCAGATATTTTCCGTAGTGGTCATTCGCGGCGGCATATTCATAGCCTCTGATATCGGTATCCCAGAGCAGGCAGATATCGCGGTTGAACATAATGTCTGTATCGAGATAGAGCAGCTTATCGGGGATGCCGGGAACAATATCGGCAAACAGGCGGATCAATGTATAGGGAGAGCAGTAAGCTCCCTCATTAGGACAGCCAGAGAAGTATTTATGATAATAGGAAGTGACGTCATAGCGTACCGCACGGTTGTCGGGATGGTACTGACGGATCACCTCATTGAGAAAAGAGACCTGTTTGTCGCTGATGGGAGTATATTGAGAGTTCAGGGAAGTGAGATCCATCGTAAACAAATGCAAAGTGATGGGTTCCTGAACCTTAGTGCGCATAAGGATAGAGAGCGTGCAGGTGAGAACGCCGTCAAACACGCCGTCATTGCCGCAGAACAGAATATCAATCATGTGGTTCCTCCCTCTTGATGTACTGGATCTGTACATGGGTGGAATTTTTGGCCCGCATGGTCATTGTCTCGTGCACCCTGTCACGCAGATCCTTGCGTCTGGCACGGGGGGGCATATTCATATCGGGATAGAACGGACCGTCAATATAGGTAATGATCTTGGGCTGTTTGGAAAACCGTCGTTTATGGTAGGTATTGGTGAAGCAGAAGACGGGCGCATTGAGCCGGATCGGGTAAGCGAAGGAAGTATCGGGGAAATTGCGGATACCGGTAAAATACGGCCAGATATGAGCCTCGGGATAGATCACGACGGTATGCTTACGATGAATATGGGTGTCGATTGCGTCATTAAAATGACGGTAAGCCTCCTTATCGTCGGGCAGAGGGAGCGCCCCCAGAGAGGGAGTGACCTTGCCAAGCCAGGGCATTGACACATTATTAGGGTGGACGATAATATAATCGTTGCGTGGGAAATTGAGGAAATGGGGGTTAAAAGCGTCCCCGATATCCTGTGTATGGTTGCCGTAGAGAAAGTACCCCTGATTCTTACAGGTCTTAAAAGCCTTACGGCCGATCGTTTTCTGATGGAACACGAGCTTGATATACAGAAAAGCGATAGGGGTAGCCACGATTCTGTACCAGAAGAAATGGGTAAAGCGCTTAAACAGGGAATCGTGGATATACACATAATCTGCGTCGATTTTTCTGGGGGTAATCTGAGCAATAGAGAACTCATCATGGAGTTCATCTGAATAATAGATGACCTTTCGTTTGTCCGTTACACTCACCTCCAAAAAGTACGCCATAAACTATACCACTTTACATTATACCTATTTCGACACCTTATGTCAAGCGGCGGTGCCCGCCGTCACGGAAATCAATTCTGACCTGCCGATTCCCGGGAAAAACCTTTTTCTGGCAAAAAAAGGTTTTCCCCGAACCCCTTTCCAAAATTCGCTGAGGGGTAATCCTTGCAGCAATCGATAAACACTATCTTCCCGTCGTTGTTGACCAAGGATTTGCAGGGACTTTCAGGCAGTTTTTTTTTAAATTGATTTCCGTGCCCCCGACGTTGTGTAGTCACTCTGTATGTCAGAGTCGGGAGGTGCAGTATCGCTAACATCCGGCACGGCACAGCAGGGCAGTTGAAAACGAGGATAGTCATTGAAAGATTGAAGGTCAAGCGGTTGTTGATAACACGGGACCGGCAGCTTGCCGGATGGAAGTTAAATATGAATAACGAAAATCCGGATAAAAGATTGTTGATTTTTTCTAAGAGAAAATTTGAAAAAATAATTGTCATTTTTATCAAAAATGATATCCCTGTTCAAAGGGAATATCGAACAGCAGGAGGACCCCGCAGGCTGCCAACAGGGGAAAGATCGGGATCGCAGGAGGTGCCGAAAAGGAAAATTCGCAAGGCTCGAGCAGTCTGCCGCTGACCGTGCGCAGGCATCTTTGCAGACAGACAAGTCCTTCGCCGTCCCGGCGGCAGGAGAGACTCAGGGTATCGCTGCCTGACATTGAACAGCCGATCACAGGCTTGCCGATGGAACACAGCAGAGAAAGTGCCTCGGAATTACCGCTGTCGGCCATCGGGATGACATTTCCGATGGGAAGGTGCGGGCGCAGCTGACACAAAGCCTGGCCGAAAATAAGCACGCCGCCGCAGCTCACCTCCGACAGACTATTGACACTCACAATGCAAAATTCAGGAGCCTTTCCAGTCTCGTAAACGCTCGTGCCGTCGCAGACAAATGCACCGCCGTAACGGCAGCACGCCCTGACGACAGCGGCAGTCAGTTCACGGTCACCGCAGTCTCCGCAAATGATAACTTGATTCATCAGCATCCTCCCGTCCGCATTACACTTTTGTTAACAGTGTTGACAGCAGAGCGGTTCCTTATACAGGACGTCAGAGAAAAAACACGGCGGTTCACAGAGAACTGCCGTGTACGGATGTTTACGGATTCAGATAGAAGAGGAGATAATCCTTTTGGCTGACGTGGCTTGAATAGTAGAGAATACCGTTATCATCGGATTTGTCAACGGCGAAGATCAGATCTCCCTCCACCGACTCACCGGGCTGCAGGAGCTTGTTTTCAGCGGAACTGAAGAGGGACTCCCTTCGTTTATCTCCCACCTGGAGATAAAAATCATTGATGGTAAAGAGACGTTCCTGAGCGGTTGAATTGGTGATTTTCAGCTGAACCTTCCAGAATTTATTCACATCGACATACTGTTCGATGTTCAGAATACTGCCGTCCTCGTCTTCCATCAGGTCAAGCAGGGTGAAGGTCAGTCCGTCAGCGGGAACGGTCTGTTCCGTTTTCGTCTGACTGTTACCGGAGGACTGCGTGACGCTCTGTTCTGTGGAAGTCTGACTGTTATCGGATGTCTGCGGAACTGTCTCCTCGGGGGGCGCATCAAAATCAAAGATTCCCACCGTGCGGCCGTCGTCCAGGAAGGAGAGCTCGCCCTTTTTGAAATTCTTATCCGCCTCCAGCATCAGAAAGACCTTTTTGGTTTCGCCGGAGGGCACCTGGAAATGTCCCAGGTTGATCATATTGCGGCGGTTGTCGAGATAGTCCGGATAGACATGGGAGAGCCCGGAAAGATTGATTTCCTGCTGATCAATCGACAGATGCAGAGACTCTTTCACATTGAATTCCAGGAGCTCATCATAGGTGTTTTCAGCGTTGATCCAGGCAATGACAAAGCGCTGACCGTCCTTGGGATAGACGATCTCTCCGTTGACGGTGATATAAGAGGGGCAGAACAGATCCTCAACAACGAGGTTGAGCTTTTTGACCCGGACTTTTTCGTTCAGCTTGACAGACTGTGGGGCTTCACTCTGCTGAGATTCCTGCGCGGAGGACTCACTGACGGCAGAAAAGAAGGGGAGAGGAATCTGCGAAACAGGGAGGGAAGACTGTTCATTGTCGGATGACTGACAGCCGCCTGCCGAAAGGAGACAGACAGCTCCCAGAAGGATTACGGAAAGAGCTTTCAGATGATAGCGGGACGGACGCATAGACGATCACCTCAGGATGATTGGATTAACCTGATTATAACATACCGCAGTCTGTGATTCAAGCACAGAAATGAATCCTCCTCCCCTGTTCGGTCAGATAATTCTGCACTTCACAATCGGCGGTTTTAGGAAGGGGGGTTCCAAAAAACTAACCCGGTTTGATAGACTCAAGGTGAGGAGGTTCGTGTAAAACATTCCGGGAAAAGCAGGCACGGGTACGATAAGTTAAGCAAAGAAGATGAAAGTCTGCATAGGACAGTCGGTAAGCGTCCCTCATAAGGTGCGCGGCGGCTGTGGTGGAAGATGGGCGCAGCCTGTTCCGGATGTGAGCACAGGCGCCGCCGCAGCGAACGGCAGCGTGACACGGGACCTGCAGCTTGCCGGAAGGAAGTGCTTGATAATGAGGTCGGGATGAAATATAATGGATGTAACAAGCAGATAAAGGAGGAAGTAAAATGAAGAAGGTGAAAATAACCGTGATGAAGAAGGTCAGTCATCCGGAGCTGATCGAGCGGTATGAAAACCCGATTGAAAATCATTGCGATATGCAGACGGGTCAGGTGTTTGTGGCAAACGGATGGGAGAAGCCGGAGGGGCTGTGCCAGAGTGCCTGGGACAGTATGTCGGCATTTGTGATGGCGCTTTCGTTCGGCGCACAGGATCTCTATGAAGGCTGGATGAAGAACCCACGCAGCGCAATGATCTCCTGCAATGACGGTTTCCGTCCGGTGAGCTTTTTACTGGAAACAATGGAGGAGGATGCAGAATGAGATATTCAGAGAAACTCAACGGCTATTGAGAAGAGGGCTACCACTATTATCTGGAGATCCGGGATGACCGGCTGACGGTGAGAAATTACCGCAAGGAGATCTGTCTTGAGACCACGATCTCGTATGATGCCGATCGACTGGAGGCAGGAGAACGCACGGTCATCACTCCTGCGGACAACGTACTCAGCCGGAGCTATGAGGGAGAGATGATGACGGAGATCAAGGAACTGGCGTATGAAAACGGCGAACTGCGGTTCCTGTACAACTACGTCATCATGGGTGAAACCAATTACACTCTCCATAAAGTGGAGCATGATCCGTTCTATGAGTATATGATACGGGACGAGGAATTTCTCGGGAAGCTCCAGGGACGTTGGGAGAAGTGGAGCAAATCCGGTGGTGCATCGGGTACGGCAATTGTGATCAAGGACCGGACGATATCCTGTTTTACTCCGGAGCAGGAGCACTTTCATGTTGTGAGCTTCCGGTCCCATCCGCAGGACGTGTATCTTGTGCCGGAAAATCTGATCGACACCGATTTCAGAGGCTATTCCCGTGTGCAGGTTTTTCCGGATATGCTTACCACACGCATGATGGTCTTTGATATGAGTGTGCCGCTGTCCGTTTTCGCCAGAAAGGAAATGCTTGATAAGATCGAGGTGCCGTATGAAGCAAAACAGCCGACATATAGTACCATGACGTCTCATTCTCCCGGAACAGCCCGGATCAATGGTTTCGCCATGGGTATGATGGGGATGACTGTGGATGAGCCTGTCTCCGAACCGGCGAAAAACGATCAGCCGGAAAGTGACGGCAGCCTGCCGCATTTTTGTCCCAATTGCGGTTGGAAGGTGACAGGATAGGCTCCCCGGTTCTGTCAGGAATGTGGGAGCCGTCTGGTAAAAAACTGAATCCGGACCCAAAGAACCCCCGTATCCTGTGATTGATACGGGGGTTTATTGATTCAGCGGCTCTTTTTCTTGGTAATCAGGATGCCGATCACATAGAAGAGAACGGCTGCGCCAAGGAGATAAAGGATACTTTCGAGAGAAGTAAAGGTATGGTCAAAGGCCTTGAATTCCACGCCCATATCCAGCTTGAACTCCGTTAGGAACTGATCGGGAACATTCTTGAAGCTGTCGGCGAGAGGATCGGCCATGAGAATCTTCCGGAAGAGAGAAGCGGCATGGGAGATGGGGAAGAGCTCGATGACATACTGGATGCTCTGATCGGTGCTGCCGATGGGCAGATAAATACCGGTGATAAAGCCGATGAGAGTACCGATGATGGTGCTTGCGGTAGCGAAAGCGTTCTGACTGGAGAAGAGTGAAACAACCAGATACATCAGCGCCGAGCTTGTCAGTACCGATAAGAGGATGGTGCCCAGAAGCTGAAGGAGCTGAAGACCGGTGAGAAGAGCATATCCCTTGATGGCAAAATAAATCTCAATGAGGGCCAGACCAAATACGGACATGATCGTGCCGATCAGGAAGGAACTGAGGATATAGCCGCCAGCCAGTGCACTCGGACGGATGGGGGAGCAGCGGAAGTCCTTGATGATCTTCTTGCTCTTATCGTTGACGATAGCGCCGAAGGAGCCGAGAGTGGTGGAGACAGGGATGACAGCCAGGATACCGGCCATGATCCAGCTGTCCATCAGACGCTGGGCACCGTCCACCTTGTCCTTGACGGAGCCTACCAGCTGATCGCCCAGGAAGAGGACATACAGTCCCAGTACAATCAAAACGGCCAAAAGGGAGAAAAAGACGGAGGATTTATCACGAAAATAGACTTTCAGGTTACGCTTAGCAAAACTGATCATTCTCTGATCTCCTTTCCTGTAATAGCAATGAAGGCATCGTCCATGGTGCCGTTGAGAACCTCAAGGGAGTCAAGATCGTCCTTGAAACGCTCGATCAGCGGAACCGCATCCATAGTTCTTGCAATACTGACGGTGATGGTGCCGGCATTTTCGGTAAAGGCAAGACCGTCTTTTTTGAGAGCTTCCGCCACGTTCTGACGGCGGTCGGCTTTTGGAACCATTTTGAGGAAATCACCTGCATAGGTTTCTTTCAACTGAGCGGGTGTACCTCTTGCGGAAATCTGTCCGTTGTCGATCACAACCACATAATCGGCTTTTGCAGCCTCTTCCATATAGTGGGTGGTGAGGAATACGGTCATGCCCGTTTCTTTTTGCAGTCGGCTGATCGTCTCCCACACGGTCTTGCGTGTCTGCGGATCAAGACCCGTTGTCGGCTCGTCAAGAAACAGGATTTTCGGCGTATTCACCAGCGCTCTGGCAATGTCCGCACGTCTGCGCTGACCGCCCGACAGCTTTCCGTACTTCCTGTTCTGGAAGTCCTCCACCTCGGCGGCTTTGATGGCGCGGTCGGCGGCTTCTTTGAGCTTTGCCCCCCGCAGTCCGTAGAGAGACCCGCGCATCAGAATATTTTCACGAACGGTCAGCAGACCGTCAAGCATATTGTCCTGGAACACCGCACCGATGATCTTACGGATGGCGTTGTCGTTCTTGCCGAGCTCCAGCCCGTCGATCCTGACCGTACCGCTGTCCTTTTTCAGGAAAGTGGTGATGATATCAATGGTGGTGGATTTTCCTGCACCGTTGGGTCCGAGAAAAGCGAAGAGCTTTCCCTGTTCAACATAGAAGCTCAAGCCCTTGACAGCCTCCACCTTTCCGTAGGACTTCTTCAATTCGCTGACTTCAATGATTTTCTGTATCATGCTTGATTCCTGCCTTTCTTTCATTGATTTTCTGATTCAATTCTTTTTCTGTCTGCTTGTTGTTCAGGACGAAGAGTCCCAACACCGCAGAATAGACAATGACCAAAATGACGATTGGGATCAGGATCTGTTCGCTGAAAACGTTGAACCAATGGAATACAAAACCGCCCAGGCCGAGTACCGGCACAGCGACAGACAACAGGTCCAGTCCGATGTCCACCGGGTTGACTCCCACCGATAATCCTTCGGGGTTCCGGATACAGTCGGTAACGAGCATCAGAACCGCAATGGAAAAGCAAACTGCCAGTAATTGCAGATTGGTGATCCAGATATTTGTCTCCATCAGATTGCCGGTATTATTCAGCAGGGAGAGGATGAGGCTCACCATGGTGTAGGAGATACATCCGGAAATACCATAGGTTTTTATTTTTTTCAAAAGCGTCTGTTTCTTCATCGTGCTGCCTCCTTAAATACCAAATTTTTTCTTAAAGTCCGGAACATAGTGACGATTGATGACTAACTTTTCACCGTTATTGAGAGAGGCCTCCATTTTACCATTCATCAGGACTCTCACGCTGTCAAGAATATCAATGTTCAGGATACAGGCCTTGCTGATCCGCACGAAGCTGGTGTCCCGAAGCAGCTCCTCCGCTTCATACAGCTTGAGCTCGGTGGAGTAGACATCGCCTTTGCTGTAAACAAAGGTTTTGTCATCAACGCTTTCAATATAATAAATGGAACCGATCCCAAGCATTTTTACAGCGCCATCCTGCTGAACTGCCAGGGTGCTGTCCCTTTCACGGATCAGGTCGATGACCTTCTGGAGATGTCCGGTGATCTCCCGACATCGAACCTGTATTTCAGGCTCCTGAAGCTCCGGTTTTATTTCAATCGTCAGCTTCATAAACTCACTCCTTTTGTGCGTTTCTTTCAATGTCATTATCATATCACAGTGTTTTTGAAAAAGAAATAGCAAATCGGCAAGGTGCATTTCGGACAGGGTGAAATGCATGAGTTACCGGCAAGCTGCCGTTTCCGCAGTACCAACGGCGCAGAGCCTGCACTCCCGTAGTACCAGCCACTGGTTGACCATCTGTCATCCCACTATCCATCCTCGTCTACAAATATCGAAAAGTAGGCACGGGTACTATGATAGAAAACTGAACCCAAGAATCCCGAAGAGAACAGCCGTTAAGCGCCCCGTTAAGGGGCGTGGCGGCGGGCGTAGAACTATCACAGCCCTGCTGTGCCGTGCCGGATGTTAGCGACACAGCAGTTTCGCCTTAAACGAACAGAGTGAGCGCAAGCGAACGACAGCG
>ONEU01000163.1 GCA_900316925.1 uncultured Eubacteriales bacterium | reverse complement strand
GTGCCTGTTCCGCTGAAGGAAGTGGCAGGCAAGCTGAAGGAAGTCCCGAAGGACAGCAAGGTTGTCAAGGCTGCCAAGGATATTGGTATCTGCTTCGGCGATTGATCGCATACAATTCAGTAGAACATGGGGGTATGAATCATGGCAGAAGGAATCGGCGAAAACAAGATGATTATGCGGGAACGCAAGCGGTGGGGATTTTTTGGGATTCCGTGGACGTTCACAAAATATACGCTGTGGACCAAGAAGCTCGTTATCGAACGGGGACTGTTCAACAGCGTGGAAAATGAGATCCTGCTTTACCGCGTCACAGATCTGACGTATTCACGGACATTGTTTCAAAAGCTGTTCAAGATGGGAACGCTCACCGTTTATGCACATGACAAAACAACGCCTGTGCAGATTATCAAGAATATCAAGCACTCCCGTGAGTTCAAGGAAGCGCTTTCTGATGCTGTGGAGAAGGATCGTATCCGCATGAAGATGCGCCAGAGCGAGCTGGTGGATGCGGGACACTTTGATCCCCATGATATGCCGGACGATCAGTTTGGCGATGATTTTTAAACAAACGAAAGGCTGCTGCATAGTTCAATGTATCTATGCAGCAGCCTTATTTTTTGATTATGGTTTGAAAAAAATATCAGCAGTTTAGGAAGGATGATCCTCGGAAAGACTGCCCGGCAGACCGTCTTTTGCATGGACGATCTGCCGCTTTTCTTATTTTAAGCCCATTCCACACTCTTTGCAGAAGGATTCAGTGGTCGGGTTCTCTGCACCGCAGGTTTTGCATTTTATACTTGTTTTTGTTCGGATAATTGGATTAGGTTCAGGTTTTCCGGCATTTCTGAGTCCCACTACCAGAAGAATAATACCGACAACGATGGCAATAATACCAATGATAATAAAAAACTGTCCCGGACTGGTATTTCCGGATTCTAAAAAACTGCCGATGACTGATGCGGCATCGTTGTTTTTAACACTGCCGTATATCCAGGATATGGCGCCTGCAATGATAAGAATGATTCAAAACGTAACCATACTTCACACCTCCTTTCGAATTGATATGTCCGATTGTCTCGGATGTCATCTATGAATACAAAATGCGGATTTATTTATGGCATTTTTGGTCACCTCTTTCTAAAATATCTCATTTTGAGATTTTTATATGATAACGATTTGGTATATTTTTGTCAAGAGGTGAGTGCTATTTTAAGGTTAAAAGAACTCAGAAGGGCAAAGCACATTTCTCAAATAAAGATGTCAATGGAAATAAATATTGCGCAAAACACACTCAGTCAGTACGAAAATGGAGCAAGAGAACCGGATTTGACTACACTAAAGCGTCTGGCAGATTATTTCGACGTTTCTGTTGACTATCTTCTCGAAAGAACCCAAAATCCGAAAATCAATAAATAAAGCGACAGGCAAAAGTAATGCCTGTCGCTTTTGTTGGTCGTTATTTCAGAGAGGAGAGATTATCAAGCTCCACTCATTAGCTGCTGGGTTCGATTATTACGCTTTGATTTTTTGGTGCAGTGCTTTGACGGCGGCTTCGGCGTCGGGAGAGATGATCGACTCCACCTTGCCGGTATCGCAGGCTCTGGCGTTTTCGGGGGCAATCGGCAGACGGGCGAGGATATCCAGACCGTACTCCTTTGCGACCTCATCCAGCTTGCTCTCGCCGAAGGGATAATGCTTCTTGTGGCAGTCGGGGCACTCAAACCAACTCATGTTTTCAACGATGCCGAGAATCGGAATGTCCATCATCTGTGCCATCTTCACGGCCTTGCCTACGATCATCGACACCAGCTCCTGGGGAGAGGTGACGATCACAATACCGTCGAGGGGCAGTGACTGGAAAACGGTGAGCGGGACATCACCGGTTCCGGGAGGCATATCCACAAACATATAATCGACATCCTCCCAGACAACGTCTGTCCAGAACTGCTTCACGGTGCCGGCCAGTACAGGACCTCTGAAGATAACCGGGTCTGTCTCGTGCTCAAGAAGCAGATTGACCGACATGATCTTGATTCCGGAGGCGGTGATAACAGGCAGGATCCCTTTTTCCGAGCCCATGGCTCTTTCCTTGATGCCAAAGGATTTCGGGATGGAGGGGCCGGTGATATCGGCATCGAGGATAGCCGTTTGGTAGCCGTTTCTGTTGAACATGACGGCCAGAAGGGAGGTGACCAGGGATTTTCCGACGCCGCCCTTGCCGCTGACAACGCCGATCACCTTTTTGACGGAGCTGTACTGATTGAGTTTTTCCGTCATATCTACGGGACCGCCCTCTCTGGAGGAACAGTTGGCGCCGCAGGAGCTGCAGTCATGGGTACATTCTTCGATTGCTTCTGACATAAGTTTCATCCTTTCGGGTTTGTTGATCGTTTGCTGCCTGGGGAGACAGCGGTTTTATCTGATAAGCCGGGTGAGAGCGATGATTTATTCGCTGTCGGCTGTCTCATCGGTGCTGTCGGTGAAGGTCTCGTCAACGGCAGCGGTTTCCTCTGCGCTGTCGGCGGATATTTCGTCAACGGCAGCAGGTTCCTCGGTGCTGTCGGCGGATGTTTCGTCAACGGCAGCAGGTTCCTCGGTGCTGTCGGCGGATGTCTCGTCAACGGCAGCAGGTTCCTCGGTGCTGTCGGCGGATGTCTCGTCAACGGCAGCAGTTTCCTCGTTGCTATCGGCGGATCCGGCTGTGTTTTCATCGTCAGGTCGCAGTTCATAGCCGCTGAGGAAGGTGTAAGGAATGCCATAACCCAGCACGGCGCCGGCGAGATAGACCAGTTCCGTGCGGCTGACGATCTGTGAATGGAGCGGGAGACCCGTGATGACATCGGCCAGGATGATATACAGTGCCGGCAGTACCATTACGATGAGGGTGACGGGGGAGAATCTCCACACCTGTTTGCCATCACCCACTCTTGTGGCATAGAACAGCAGCAGTCCGAACAAGCAGAACACGCCTGCGGTGAGCAATGCCTGGATAGCAGGCTGCTCGGTGAAGGAATTGTCGATCAGGCCTACCAGGAAGTAAGCGCAGATCAGATAGGCCGTGATGAGAAAGGCCGAGAAGAGCAGATTTCCGATTTCCTTTTTCTTTGGTAATTTCATAAGTAATGATTGCCTCCTTTGGCTGCCGTCATTCAACCGACGGACAGTACCATGATATTATACCATATTGTCTGACGGTATCATTCTGATACAGAATTTACCACATTCCCGGGTGAGAAGGCTTCAGACGGTGTAGGATCAGTGCTGAGCAAGTCTTGCAGCCAGACAGATCCAGCTCTTCTCCTCATACTGTGCAAAGACTGAAAGTTCCTTGGGAAGAGCGGTGAGTACATCGTCAAGGCGGGTATCAATAATGCCGCTCATAATATAGACGGTCTTGTCATTCATAAACCTGCAGATATCACCGGAAAGCATGATAATGGCGTCAGCAACGATGTTAGCGGTGATGATATCGTAAGTACCCTCTGCCTTATCGGCGAGATTGCCGCGGATAGCGGTGTAGCGGTCATCTACCCGGTTGAGCCGGGCGTTTTCGACGGACGCCTTCACAGCCAGCTCGTCGATATCAATACCGACGGCGGTACTTGCTCCCAACAGGAGTCCGGCAACAGCCAGGATACCGCTGCCGCAGCCCACATCCAGCATCCGGGCGCCGGGGGTGACAAAGCGTTCCAATGCCTGCAGGCAGAGGCGGGTTGTTTCATGTGTGCCGGTTCCGAAGGCAATACCCGGTTCCAGGTTCAGGACAATGCGTCCGTTGGGTTCAAAATCATCCCGCCACACAGGACGGATGAGCAGTTTCTCACCCACTTCAATGGGCTTGAAGTATTTCTTCCAGTTTTCGAGGCAGCTTTCCACGTCGCATTGATCGGATTCGATCCGGAAGGGGATGTTCTCGGCATCCAGGCGTTCCTGCAGGAACGCGACTGCCTCAGCGGGATTTTCCTCCGGGCTGATATAAATATGGATTTTTCCCTTGGTTCTGTCCTGTTTAAGCAGTTCCTCGTCAATGAGGTCGATATTAGCGATCTCGAGAACCTCTTGTTCGAGGTGGGAGTAATCTTCAATGTAGATACCGTAGGGCACGGTCATGTGGGCAATATTTTCGGCAGCGTCGAGCTGATCGGCGTCAACCTCAACAATGATCTCTGTCCAGTCCATCCTGATTCTCCTTTGTTATTTCTGTCTGATTGTCCTTGTTTTCACAGCAGGACAGTCTTTTTTTCTTATTCCTATGTTTTTTATCCCCTCCGATGGAAAAACGGATACCGAAGAAGTTATTGTCTCCGATGCTCATAGCTGCCTTTTTGGCAGGAGCGAGGGAAGAGCCCACCAGCATTCCGATCAGGAACACGCTGAGAGCCATAAAGAAAGCAGTTGTTTTTTTCATGTCGAATCCTCCTCAACCATATTATTCCATCCCATTATACCCCATTCCCCCAAAAAATTCAACCTCCCGGCGGCGCCCCGCCGCTGTGTAGTCACGCTGTCGTTCGCTTACGCTCACTCTGTTCGTTGTAAAACGAGGGTGCAGTTTCGCTAACATCCGGCACGGCGGCTTGCGCCGAT
>ONEU01000094.1 GCA_900316925.1 uncultured Eubacteriales bacterium | reverse complement strand
TTCGATCTCAACAACCTTGCGAACTTCATTCGCAATTTTATTGCTGTAATTTCGGTTACAGAATTATTGCAGATTTAGATTGACGTGTTTTCCCGGTGCAAACACTTGACAGAAAATGGTTACTAAATTATAATATAAGGTATTGATAAAATTTCAGAAAAGGTGGTTTCCATAGATGGCAAAACAAACACTTCTTACTGATGAAGGCTTGAAAAACTATGAACAGGAGTTGGAATACCTCAAGACTGTGAAAAGAAAAGAGGTAGCCGAGAAGATCAAGGTAGCTTTGTCCTTCGGCGATCTCTCCGAGAACAGCGAATATGACGAGGCCAAAAATGACCAGGCTATTCTGGAAGCAAGGATTTCTCAGATCGAATCGATCCTGAAAAATGCAAAGGTCATCGACGAAAGCGAACTGACCAATGAGCACATTCATGTAGGCTCCAAGGTCAAGGTACACGACTGTGAATTTGACGAGGATGCGGTCTATCAGATCATCGGTTCAGATGAAGCAGATCCGTTTAACGGCAAGCTGTCTGACGAATCCCCGGTCGGCGCTGCCCTGTTAGGACATCAGGTGGGTGATACCGTTGAGGTGGAAACCCCCGACGGCGAAGTGAAATTTATTATTTTGGAGATCACCAAATAATGAGATTTACTGCCCAATCAGAAGGAAAGGAAGAGCAATATGGGAGAACAGGAACAGAAGAAGCAGCAGACGCAGCAGGACGTCAACAATCTGCTGCAGGTGCGCAGAGATAAGCTCAAGGAACTGCAGGAACAGGGCAAGGACCCGTTCCAGGTCATGAAATATGACGTGACACATCACAGCAGCGAGATCAAAGACCATTTTGAAGAGTTGGAAGGCAAAACCGTAGCCATCGCCGGCAGAATCATGTCAAAGCGAGTAATGGGTAAGGCCTCTTTCTGCCATGTGCAGGATCTGAAGGGCACCATCCAGTCTTATGTAGCTCGTGACAGTCTGGGCGAAGAAGAGTATAAGCTCTTCAAGAAAATGGATATCGGTGATATCGTAGGACTGCGCGGCGAGGTATTCAAAACAAAAACCGGTGAAACATCAATTCATGCTGCCGAGATCACCCTGCTTTCCAAGAGTCTTCAGATTCTCCCCGAGAAGTATCACGGCCTGACCAACACGGATACCCGTTACCGTCAGCGCTATGTTGACCTGATCATGAACGAGGAGGTCAAGGATACCTTTATCAAGCGTTCAAAGATCCTTAGTGCAATCCGCAGATATCTCGACACCCAGGGCTTCATGGAAGTTGAGACACCCATGTTGGTAGCCAACGCCGGCGGCGCCGCTGCCCGTCCGTTCGAGACACACTTCAACGCTCTCGACGAAGACCTGAAGCTGCGTATTTCGCTGGAGCTGTATCTGAAAAGACTGATTGTCGGCGGACTGGAACGTGTGTATGAAATCGGACGTGTGTTCCGTAATGAGGGGCTCGACACCCGTCATAACCCTGAATTCACCCTGATGGAACTCTATCAGGCGTATACCGATTATCATGGCATGATGGATCTTACCGAGAACCTCTACCGCTATGTAGCGCAGGAGGTACTGGGTACGACAAAAATCGTCTACAATGGTGTGGAGATGGATTTGGGCAAGCCCTTTGAACGCATCACCATGGTTGACGCCGTCAAGAAGTATATGGGCATTGACTTTAACGAGGTAGAAACCCTTGAGCAGGCCAGAAAACTGGCAGACGAAAAGGGTGTTGAATACGAAGAACGCCACAAGAAGGGAGACATTCTCAACCTGTTCTTTGAGACGTTTGTAGAGGAACATCTGATCCAGCCCACCTTCTTGATGGATCACCCTGTAGAGATCTCCCCCCTGACGAAGAAGAAGCCGGAGAATCCCGATTATGTAGAGCGTTTTGAGTTCTTTATGAACGGCTGGGAGATGGCCAATGCCTATTCCGAGCTGAACGACCCGATTGATCAGCGTGCACGTTTCAAGACGCAGGAAGAGCTCCTGGCACAGGGCGACGAGGAAGCTAATCGTACCGATGAAGATTTCCTGAATGCACTGGAGATTGGTATGCCCCCGACAGGAGGCATCGGTTTCGGCATTGACCGTATGTGTATGTTGCTGACCGACTCCCCTGCCATCCGTGATGTGCTACTTTTCCCGACAATGAAAAGCTTGGAGAAATAAACTCAGTATTCATGCGGGTTTCAGGCTATCAGGCATAGAATTTGCGACCAAATTGCGACCAAATAAAGAGAACAAGCAAAGAAAATCAGGGCTTCCAGAGTGAATGGGAGTCCTGATTTGCTATATTATTTCTTCTTCTTTTTCTTCTTGGAATGAAGAACTCCGGCAGTTACAGCTATTGCGGCACCAACTCCGACAACAGCAGCTCCGGCTGATGCACCATCATCAGAAGCGGCAGAACTTTCCATTGAAGTATCTTCAATA
>ONEU01000161.1 GCA_900316925.1 uncultured Eubacteriales bacterium | reverse complement strand
TTGACGGGCACCTGCCAGAAGGCGTTATGTCCAAAGACGTGGTTCTCCGTGTGCTAGGTGACCTCACAGCCAACGGCGGCACTTACCGCTCGCTCGAGTTCTGCGGCACTGCGGTAGATGAAATGAGTGTGGAATCCCGCATCTGCATCTCCAACATGGCAGTGGAATGTGGTGCAAAGGTCGGTCTGTTTGCCCCCGATGCCAAGACATGTGAATACTCCGGCGTTGACCCTGAATCCGTGAAATGGATGACGGTAGGTCCGGATGAGTGCTATGAGAAGGTTATGCGCTATCGTGCAGAGGACTTTGTGCCGAATCTTGCTGTCCCGCAGTTTGTGGATAACGTGCATCCCGTCACCGAGTACGAAGGCACCGAGTTTAATCAGGTTCTCCTTGGCAGCTGCACCAACGGCCGTCTGGAGGATATCGCCATCGCGGCAAAAATCCTGAAGGGTCACCATGTTCCTACCCACGTGAAGTTTATTGTGACCTGTGCCACGAAGAAGATCTATGAGGAGGCCATAGCCAAAGGCTATATTCAGATTCTTGCCGAAGCCGGTGCCATGGTCACCATGCCGTACTGCTCCCTCTGCCAGGGCAGGGGAGGCGGTGTTGTGAGTGATGATGAGGTTATCCTTGCCACCAACAACCGCAACTTCCTTGGCAGGATGGGTCCTGCAAGTAGCAAAATCTTCCTCGGCAGCCCTGCAACCATTGCAGTCTCCGCCATCACAGGGAAAATCACTGATCCCCGCCCGTATCTGGCAGAGCTGAATAGCTTAACAGATTAAGCATGGCTGGTGATTCAGTTGGTCTGAAACAGGGGATAAAGGAAGCCGAATTGGTAAATTTTGACAAAAATAGTTTACATAAAATGACTATTTAACTTTCCAAAACCCTGAAAATTGGATGTTTTCCCTAATCTTTCTATTTATAAAAATAGTTCTTGACGTCAATCCATTCTTTGAGTATAATATGCACAGAAAGCTTAATCAATTAAGCAAAACCCATTCCAGCCGCAAAATTATAATTTATAAAGGAGATCCCAAAATGAAAAAGCTCGTTTCCCTTCTTCTCGCGCTTGTCTTTGTGGTTGCTCTCGCAACAGCACCTGCTCATGCAGCCGGCACTATCCAGTATTCCTATTGCGTCCACGATGCTTCCACCTACTGTGATGAGGCAATGGACATGTTTGCTCAGCTCCTCAATGAGCGTTCCGACGGCCGTTTTGTTGGCACCAGCTACACCCCCGGCACCATGGGCAATGAGACCGAGCTGCTCGACAGCGTTCTCATGGGCGACATGACCTTCTCCACCCCTGCTGATACGCTTACCTTCCAGGCTCTGAACCTCTATGACTGGGCATCTCTCCCCGGCCTTGTCACCAGCGTTGAAGAAGCACAGAAGTATCTCCTCGATGAAGACGGCCATATGGCAAAAATCATGACTGAGCAGTTCTATGCCGACGGCATCGGTGTCGTCCGCCTTGCCGGTATGGACAACGGCTTCCGTGTCATCGCTTCCAAGAAGCCGGTTGAAACCCTGAAAGATATCCAGGGCCTGAAGACCCGTGTTGCAAACGTTCCTCTCATGAAGGGCCTCTATGACGGCGCCGGCGTTCAGTCCACCATCGTTGACTCCTCCGAGGTTATGACGGCTCTCCAGCAGGGCACTGTTGACGCTGTTGAAAACAGCTTCTTCAACCTTGCAACCCGTGGCTTCATCGATATGTGCCCCTATGTCCTTGCTATCAACTTCATCTACTCCTCCCGTTCTATCGACTGCAACGCCGAGTGGTTTGATTCTCTCTCTCCCGAAGATCAGCAGCTCGTTCGTGATTGCGCTCAGGAAGCAGCCGCATGGGCCAACGAGCAGACCCTCGCTGAGTACCAGCAGTATGTGGAAGATCCCCGCTGGACGGTTTACGATCTGAACGAAGAGCAGTACGAAGTCTTCTCCGCCTCTGCCGAAAAGCTCTGGGAAGGTGCCCGCAATGACTGCGATCCCGCCATTCTCGACGCTCTGATGTCCGGCAAGGAAGCATAATTC
This sequence comes from uncultured Eubacteriales bacterium, assembly GCA_900316925.1. Taxonomy (GTDB): domain Bacteria; phylum Bacillota; class Clostridia; order Oscillospirales; family Acutalibacteraceae; genus UBA1213. The sequence goes on along the minus strand of ONEU01000161.1, from coordinate 392 downwards.
CCGAAACGAATGACAGCTCCTTCCCTCTCTGACCAGAGAGGGAAGGGTTTTCAAACCATTCCGGAAAGGATTAAGGTACCAGACAATGTATCGTAATTTTGTTAAGAAGCTCAACCGCTTCAATGAAGGCTTCATCAAGTTTGAAAAGATCATCTGTGATATTCTTTTCCTCTTCCTGATTGTATGCCTTGTTGCACAGGTGTTTTACCGCTTTGTGCTGAAATCCCCCGCCGGCTGGACGGAAGAATTCGCCCGCTACTCCTTCATTTTTGTCATGTATCTGGCCTGCGGCTATACGCTGCACTACGGCAAGCATGTTGACATGAACCTGCTGGATACCTTTATTGACAAAACCAAAAATCCCAAACGCGTCTACTTCATCATGACCAAGG
>ONEU01000207.1 GCA_900316925.1 uncultured Eubacteriales bacterium | reverse complement strand
TTGATGGGAGGTGCCTGATATGGATGAAAAAGAACGTATCCTCGATAACGGACAGACACCGGAACCATCCGGCAAAGAGCCGGCACCAAAAAAGAAGGCGTCACGCAGAAGAAAGCACGGACTGATCTCTTTGCTGGTGACAGTATTCGTCGTCGTGGCCATCGTGATCGTGAATGTGATTGCCGTGACGCTGAACCAGAAGTTCTCCGGGCTGACCGCCGATCTTACCGGGCTGAAATCCTTCCAGCTCACCGAGCAGTCCAAAAAACTGGCGGAATCCGTGAGCAAGAAAACGCAGATCTCCTTCCTGAGCGATAAGAATACCTATGTGCAGATGGATGCCTACTGTAAGCAGACCTCCATCATCGCCGAAGAACTGGCACGCTGCTCCGACGGGATGATCGAAGTGCAGTATGTAGACCTTGTGCGGAACCCCACCTTTGCGGAGGGCTATTCCGATTCCAACCTCAGCACCACGGATGTCATCGTGAGCTGCGGGGATAAGAAGAAGGTACTCACCACCTCCGATCTCTTCAATTTCGAGAGCTTCTCGGAGGATTACCGTTACATTGCCTCATCCAACGCCGAGCAGGAGATTGATAATGCGATTGCGGCAGTGAATAACGAGCAGGTTACCAATGCTGTGATCATCAAGGACTATTGCAGTGAAGATTACAGCTACCTGAAAACCACGCTTTCTTCAAACGGATATTCTGTGAGTGAGGTGTCACTTGTCAACGGAGAGCTTCCGGTGGATACCGATCTGGTCATCATCTATGCGCCCACCAGGGACTATTCCGAGGAGGCTGTGCAGAAGCTCAACACCTTTATGAAGAACGACGGAACATACGGCAAGACGCTCCTGTACGCTGCCGATTCCATGGATGCCCAGACACCGCACCTGGATGCTTTCCTGGCACAGTATGACCTGGAGCTGGCTCATGCGATCGTCTTTGAAACTGATACCACGCAGCTTGACAGCCGCAGTCAGAATTATTACGACGGGATCCTCTGTCAATACTATTCCGATCTGTACACCGATAACATCACCGATAAATCTCTGCCTGTCATCACCGGATTCTCCCGTTCCGTCTACCGTCTGGAAGGGAAAGCACAGCCGCTGCTGTCACTTTCTGAACGCTCCGGCGAATGTCCCTATGACGTGGATGATGAAAAGTGGAACATGGAGGAGGCTATCACCGGTAAAGAGTGCGTCCTGGCACAGGGTACCATCGGCAATGATAAGACTCATTCCACAGTAGTGCTGTCCGGTACCTATCTGCCCTTCACACAGACGTATTACGGCTCCGCTTATGCCAATCAGACCTATCTGAGCACCATGCTCGCCACTCTGACCGGCCGGGATACCAGTCAGATCACCGTGGCCAAAAAGGTCATCACGGAGTTTGATATCAATATTGATAGGAGTACGGCACTCACACTCGGCTTTATCGTCTATGGGTTCGTGCCGCTGCTGATCTTCGGTGCCGGACTGACCGTCTATCTGATGCGCCGGCATAAGTAACGGAGGTTTTGGGGAATGAAAAAGAACACAAAGCTCCTGATCGGAACAGCCATCGGTGTGGCGGTGCTGGCAGCGGCTCTGACAGTCGTGCTGATGCTTCCCTCCCGGGATACCGACATCAAGGTGGAGGACAATAATGCGATCCTGCTGTATGACAAGACAGCTCTCACGCCGGAGGATATCACCGTCAGGAATGAAGGCGGCGAGTACCAGCTTCTTTGTTATGAAGTGGTACAGCCGGTGAGTAAGGAAGAGGAGTCCTCGGAGGATTCCTCCATTCCGGTGCTCAATGCTTCCGAACTGGAAGAGGATTCCAAAGACGCGACAGAAGAGCACATCCTGCTCTATACCATGCAGGAATATCCCACAGAGACGCTGTCCAGGACGATGACGGATAATCTGGCGGAGGAATGCCGATATATGGCGGCCTCCAAGCTGATCGACAAATCCGGCATCCGCTACGGGGAATACGGCCTGGATCAGCCCCGGGCAGAAGCGAAGATCGTCTTTAGTGACAACTCCTCGGTCAGACTGCAGTTCGGCAAGGAAGCCCCCGATAATATGGGTGTTTATCTCCGGTATAATGAAGACCCGAACGTATATCTTGTACCCTCCAATCTGGTGGAGATGTTTTTCGTAGAAAAGCTGCAGATGTTTGAAAAGAAGCTCACAGCCGGCCTGGGAGATAATCTCGTGCAGGAGGTAACGGTGAGCGGTACGGGATATCCGCAGGAGTTACAGATTACCAAGAATGATACGAATGCCATCAGCGGCACCTATGTGATGAAGCAGCCCTATCGTGCGAGCATTACCGACAGTCAGGTACAGAATCTCGCCAACGGGTTTTACAGCTTTTCTGCAGCAGAGGTAGCAGCGGTGGGGGTCAAGGAGAGCGACCTTTCAAAATACGGTCTGGATCAGCCCTACCAGAAACTGAGCATGAAGCTGGATAACGACAAGGTATCCACGATCATTGCCGGGCAGAAGGATCATGACGGAAAGATTTATCTCACCACGCCGAAAAACACCATTGTCTACCGCATGAATGCCGAGGACATTCCCTGGTACGGCGTTGAGAAGAGCTATTTCCTGACATCAGGCATCCTGGAAGCCAATGAAAATGCGATTGATACCATGACGGTGCGGCAGAACGGCAAGGAAGATGTCTACCGGTTTGAGCGGGAATACAAGGTCAGCGACAACTACATGGATAACGTCATTTCCAATGTCTATCTCGGCAAAGAGAAGCTGAACATCCAGTATGTGCTGTACTATATTGCCGATCTCAGCGGGATCCGGCGGCAGGACAAAGCTCCCGGCAGTCTGGACGGCAGCAAGGAGATCTTCAGCGTGAAGTACACCTATATCAAGGACAGTCCCCTGACGGATACCCTCACGTTATATGAAACCTCCGACAAGAAGATCATTGCGGTGCTCAACGGAAATATCGAAGGCTTTATCAATGCCGGTTATGCCCGTGAGCTGATGCAGCAGACAGAAGCTCTGCGGCAGAACGAGTTTGTCTATGAGATGGAGCAGCCTGAGCAATCCTCTTCCGCTTCCTGACACAATAAGAAGAGCGTACCCTCCGCAATGGAAGGTACGCTCGTTTTATTTATGGCTTTTGACGACCAATACTTTTGAGATTCTGCGTTGATCGACTTCCTGGACGGTGAAGCGGGTGCCGTTGATAACGATGGAGGGGTGTTCGCCGCTTTTGGGAATATGTCCCATCCTGTCAAGCATGATACCGGCGAGGGTATCGTTTCTGTCGCCTTCAAAGCTGATGCCCGTCAGATTTTCGATCTCATCCAGAGAGGTGGCGCCGTCTACGGTGAAGCTGTATTCGTTGACGACCTTGATATCATCGTCCTCGTTGTCGTATTCATCCTGGATATTGCCCAGAATGGATTCGATCAGGTCCTCCATGGTAATGATCCCGCCGGTTCCGCCGAACTCATCCACCACAACGGCAATCTGCGTTTTGTTTTCCGTCATAAAGCGGAACATCTCGCTGCAGCTTTTGGATTCGGGGACGTATACGGGTTTCCGCATGATCTCCTTGAGCGGATTGTCGGTTTTGCTTTCCACGCCGACAAAACGGAGCAGGTCTTTTGCATAGATGATGCCGATAATGTCGTCAATATCGTCGTGGTAAACAGGGATCCTCGATTTACCGCTGTTAATGGCGGTCTGCGTAAGAGCGGCGAGGGTTTCGTCGTCACTTACAGCGATCACGTCTTTTCGGTGCGTCATCATTTCGCCGACAGTCGTGTCGTCAAAGTCAAACACGTTTTCGATCATACTTTTGGTATTGCCCTCGATGGTACCCTTTTCCTCGCCTTCATCAACGATTTTGAGGATCTGTTCCTCTGTCTCATTTTCGGCAGAGGTCTTATTGCCGGAGCCGGAGAATCGGAGCAGCAGGGAACTGATGCCGTGAGCGGGATAATAGACAGGGGAGAGCAGCATACAGAGAAAACGGAAGCTGCGGGCGTGCCGGAGAAGTTTTTTCTCAGGAGAAGCAAGTGCCAGTCCTCTGGGGAGCAGGCAGACGATTCCGGCAAATAAGAGTGAAAACAGGAGAAGAACGATCAGGACTGCAAAGGCAAGAGAAGCGAAGGCATTCCAGAACGCTGAAAGGGTTTTTGCGAGCATCGGTACGAACAGTGAAGCAAGAATGATCAGGGAGCAGGCGCTGTTGAGCACCATACCGGTATAAGCGCAGCCGATGAAAGTATCAGCCTTATTTTTGAGATAGAGGGCGCGCTCTGTTTTTTTCTGACCGGTCTGAGCCAATCCTTTGATGACGGTCACGCTGGAGAGAGAGACGGCAGAACCGCAGAGGGAGCAAAAGAATCCCAACAACAGGAAAACGAGAGCGATCAGGCTGCCAAGCAGCAGCACACCAGGAGAAAACTGTAAATCAATCAGACCGGATAAGTCAGCCGGCATATCATAAGACACCTCACATCATCCGGATTCACCGGAATCCTCGTCAATTAAATTCTATAATAAGATAAAACCCTTTTCCTGTCAACACCTTTTTCGTATCTCGGACTATCTTGATGGGAAAATAACAAAGGAAAAACAAAATATTAAAAAAATAAATGAACCAAATGCCCTCTCAAAGCATCTAATGAGTGAACAAACCGAAAGGAGAGGTCAATATGAAAAACCTTGATACAGAAAAAATGAAAGCAGCTTACACCACTCCCCCGAGAGCTTTCACAATGCCGTTACAGGCGCTCTCGACAGCCTGGAGGACAAAAAGATCCTGAAATTCACGAAACGCAAAACGGCAATGCGCATCGCAGCGGTCTGCGGGGCGGTCGCGGTCCTTGGTACATTCACCGTCGTGGCGGCAGCAACTAATTTCTTTGGTCTTACCGCAACAAAGAAAGGAACATACGGACTGACTGTTACAGTCGATAGCGGCAGCGCTACGGAATATGAGTACCGCATTATGAATCTGAAATTCGGTTATCTGCCCGAAAGCTATGTGAACAATTGTCATCACCCGAGCAGGTTTGAATATAAGAACGGTGACGAATCCTTCACCGCTTATGTACAACATACAGATAACTATGAGCGGGATCTCCTGAATGTTATTGATACACAGGAAACTGAATTTGACGGACACAAAACGCTTTTCATAACCTTTAGGGAAGCCTGGAACACCGATAAGTTCGAGTATGCTTCATTCAAGTATTTCGATCAGTATAACTGTCTGGTACGCTGCAGCGGCTCTGACCCTGAGGAGCTTAAGAAAATTACGGAGAACATTGCGATCGAGCCTGCTCCGGCAGATCAGAAGCCCGCCGATGAGTGCGGTGATCTGAATGGTTATCATAATGACGGTGCTATCCTTGATTATAAAGGAAACGGTGAAGGATTCAGGGATGAGTTCTTAGCAAACAGGGTCAAAGAGGCAAAGGCCGGAGAAAGCATTGAGCTGAAAACAGCCGATTACGGTAGGGATACAGTAAATATTACCGCTAAGGTGATCTCCGTCAAGGAGCAGGATAACATTAACGGACTGGATAAAAAATGGTTTACCCCTCTTGGTCTTGAAACCGCCTTTGATAGGTTCTTCCATTCTGACGGAACGCTTGTAAAAGAGCAGACAAGCAGAGAATATGAAAGCTATGATGAGGAGCACCTGGGCACAGCAACAGATGTAACATACAAGAGACATTTCTATGTTACCGCAATAGAGCTCACCGCCTACGAAAAGCTCTCCTCGCTGAAAAACGAGGAGTATTTCCGCACCTGGCTCGTCAGGATACTCATCAATGTCTGCAACAAGCAGCTCAAAAGCCGCAGCAAAATCATAAGCATAGAGGACAGCAATCATACAACGGAGCCGTCC
>ONEU01000160.1 GCA_900316925.1 uncultured Eubacteriales bacterium | reverse complement strand
GTTACCCAGGGAAAACCTTTTTCTGGCGAAAAAAAGGTTTTCCCCGGACCCCTTTCCAAAATTCGCTGCGGAATAAGTCTTGCAGCAAGCTGTTGACGGAGAGACTGTGTTGCCTGTAACAAAGCCGCACGCCGCCGCTTTCGGGGGTGTCGGGGGGACTTTCTCGTGAAAGTCCCCCTGACAAAGATCAGGGGAACTGAAGGTCGATGGTTTTGCCGTCAAAGCCTAATTCTGTTGGGGGGAAGACGGAGACGGCATTTTGTAGGTAAAGCTCCGGTTCGGTGAGGGAGGGGCTGTAATGGGTCAGCCAGAGCCTGACTGCACCGGCATCCGCTGCCAGGTGTGCCGCTTCGGAGAACAGCATGTGTCCGGCTTCCTTGGCACGGGGGAGCTTGGCGTCGTCGCCGAACATCCCTTCGCAGATGAAAAGATCGGCGTTTTCGGCAAAGCGCAGGATACTCCCGGTGGGACGGGTGTCGGTGCAGTAGGTCACTTTCAGGCCTTTCCGGGGTTCCCCTAAAACCATGTCGGGGGTGTAGACCACACCGTCCTGTTCGATGATCCTGTTTTTCTGCAGATGCTTCCATAAGCGCATGGGAACCTGATGCTTCTGCGCTTTTTCCATATCAAAACGCCCTGCCCGCAGCAGCTCCGCACAAAAGCCGATGCAGCGGACACTGTGCACCAGGGGAAAGGCACGGAGTACCATTTCCTCCAGACGGATCTCGGCGTCAGGGGTGTATTCCACAAAACGCAGGGCAAAGGGGAGATTCGGCGCAATCACACACAGGGAACGCACGGTGCTTTCGATCCCCTTGGGACCAAAGATGGTGACAGGTTCCGTGCGGCTCTCATTGCTCATAGTGAGCAGGAAACCGGGCAGCCCTGAGATATGGTCGGCATGGAAGTGGGAAATGCAGATCACATCGACAGACTTGAAGCGCTGGCCCGAAAGCTTCATCGCAATCTGGGTGCCCTCGCCGCAGTCGATCAGCACCGCATGGCCGTTGAAGGCGAGCAGGCATGACGACAGCCAGCGGGTTTTCAGGGGCATGGTGCCGCCTGTTCCGAGTAACGTCACCTTTAACATAGCATCACCTGTTCTTTCATCATCTCTTCTAACTCCTGACGGGTCATAATGCAGTTCAGTACCGCCAACAGCGCATTGGTACTCATTTTCTGCGGCAGCCCCAGACGCTGCTTCAGACGGTCACGGGTTTCGGCGGCATGGGGACCGCCGGTCAGCCCCAGTTCATACAGATCCGCCTTGGTGATCTCCCGGGCAGTACGCACGCTGCTGATCTCGCAGTCGGCTCCCGAACGGGCAATGGCCTCCCGCAGCAGCTCTTCCGAGATTCCCTCCACCCCTAACTTTCCCTCCTTGGAGGGCTTATCCTTGCGGCGCTCCTTGCCGGGGATATCGGGGATGTAGGCGTGCTTCACCGTGCCGGGAGGAACCGCTCCCTTGAGAAAGCTGCGGATGACAAAGCCTGCTCCGTCGCTGTCCGTCAGCACCAGGATGCCCCTGGTGTTGGCCAGGTGCCGGATGAGCCGCTGTTTTTCCTTGTCCTTGAAGATGCCGAAGCCGTCGGTGGTGATAATCAGCCCGTCAATGAAATTCGACAGCTTGATCTTGTCGTATTTTCCTTCTACGATCACCGCTTCCCTGATCCTGATCAATTCTGTCCCTCCTTGACCGCCAGCAGGATTTCCGCCAGCAATGTTTCCAGCAGGATACGCTTATCCGCCGGACTGCTTTTCAGCTTGATATCGGTTTGCAGGATACGATCGAGGATACGGCGCAGGGTGCGTGTGGAGTATTTGCTTGCCTGGTTTTGTGCGTTGCGCAGCAGGAACTCCCGCTTGCCGTATTGGAAATCGGCCGCCACATCCGCAGCCTTTTTCCCGCTCTCGGCCGCTACCCGCATCCGGTACATATCAATATAGGCAGAGCTGAGCACCGAGAGAATGATCTCCGGCTTCTCGTTCTGTTCAAAGAGGGCAAAAAGCTGTTTGTAGGCGCCGTTGAAGTCGTTTTTGCGGATGCAGTCCGCCAGCGCAAACACCCGTACCTCCGTATTTTTCACCACCAGCAGCCGGATCATGTCCCGGGTGATTTCGCCGCCGTCAGCATAGGCACAGAGCTTGTCAATCTCGTTCCGGAGCAGCGTCATATCATTGCCGCACTGCGATATGATCTTTGAGGCATTGATGGGATCCAGCCGGCAGCCGCTCCGTTCCGCCCAGGCGACAAGGTGTCTCTCCAGGGCAAGCTCCTCCCGTTTGGGAAGTTCCAGTACCGTACCGTATTTCTCGGCGGCAGTCAGCAGCCGTTTGAATTTGCTGCCCTTCCTGCCGTCCGGACTTTCCAATGTAGGCATGGAGAAGATCAGAATGGTCAGAGGGGATACGTCCGCCAGGAAGCTCTCCAGCATTTTCAGATCGCTTTCATTGGCGGCCTCGGCATTATAATCCAGCACCGTCACGCACTTCCTGCCGGCGAAGACCGGAAGCTGCTCCGAAGCCGTGAAGATTTCCTCCAGCGGCGTCCCTGCATCGAAACGGGCATAGTCAAATGCCGACGGGTCCTTTCCCGCAGCCTTGTTCACCAGCTGTTCGGTGTACTTCTTTACCAGATATTTCTCGTCTCCGTAAATCAGATAAAGATTTTTCAGTTGTCCCGTGGACACCTCCCTGCGGAAGTCCTGTTCTGTCAGTTTAGCCACACGCTTTCCCTCCTGATGCTGTAATGCCCGTCTTCCGGCCGGATGATTACATGGCCGTCAAGGGTCGATAGTATGCTGCTGCTCTCTGTGATGCTCCCGTCCGCTGCCCCCGACAGGATCGCAAGTCCGCTGCGGATCTCTTCCCGATGGAGAATCTGTCCGTTCGTCACCATCAGATCACACTGCCGGCAGGCTTCCGGCAGACGGCTGCAATCCGTTCCGTCCGTGCAGATCAGCAGCTTCACGCCCTCCGTCGTCAGCAGGATATATCCGCTTCCGTGCTCCACTCCGCTGATGATCTCGCTGTCCTCCAGCATGGTGGTATAAACCGTCCCATCCTCCGCCGTCCGGCAGAGCAGAGAGTCCTTCTCCCACAGCAGCGTATGGAGCTCCTCGGTATAATTCCCCTCGTCATAGACCTCCGCCGTGTCTACGGGATAATCCGTCATCAGTCGCCGTGCATAGCAGGAGGTCTGCCGGGTGCCGTCGGTGAGCAGAAGATAGCGGATGGAGCGGATATCGGCCGCATCCAGATAGTCCGTCACGGCACTGTAACCGGAATAGGAGCCGCCGCAGGACAGTACCGACACGGTTCCCTGCCGCAGGAGCAGTACCGAAAGTCCGTCACCCGTGCTGAGCACCGCGATTCTGGTGACATTCCTGCTCACGGCGCCGTTCAGCAGCGCAGCCAGCAGAAAGGTCATGGTGACCGCCAGGGAATAGAGCTTTATGGTACGCGGTCCGGCTTTGACGGCATAGAGTACCGCAGCCGCCGCGATGGACAGCAGCAGCCAGACGGGAACAAAGGCCTGTGAGACGGACAGCTCCGAAAACGGCAGAGCGGCCACAAAGCCGGAAAGTCCCGATAAAGCGCCGGTCAGGGCCCCGGAGAGGATGATAAAGGGGAGCGTCAGGAACGACAGCACCATGCTGCATTGTAAGAGGAGCATGATGACGACCGAGAGGATCAGCGCCGTCAGCAGGGGTGCGATCAGCAGATTGGTCAGGATGGTATAGGGGTAGATGCGCCGGAAACAGAGGATCATTACCGGCAGGGTGAAGAGGAAGGCTGACAGTGTGATCGAAAAGGGGCGGAAGAGCACCCGCAGGACGGCAAGAAATCCGTTTTTGAGCTTCGGGACAGGTGAGGACGCATCGGTTGCCGCTTTCAGACGGGGGAGAAAATAATTGTTGAGCCGGGGGATCAGCACCAGGATACCCAGCGTGGCGGAGAAGGACAGCAGCAGTCCCGTATCCACGGCGGCATAGGGGTTGCACAGGCAGAGCAGCAGCATGGACAGTCCCAGAGAATTGACGGGATCCGTTTTTCTTTGCAGCACGCAGCCCAGCAGCCATAGAATCTGCATGGTACCGGCTCTTGAGACCGACGGGGAAAAGCCTGCGAGCAGCATATACAGCAGGACGAATACCGCACAGAGCCCACAGGAAAGACGGCGCCGCTTCTTCGTGAGGAGGAGCAGCAGCGCCAGAAAGAACGCCGTAATCACGGAGACATGAAAGCCGGAGACGGACACGATATGCGCCATACCGGAGCGCCGCAGATCCGTGCGCAGCTCCGTGGACAGGGTATGCTTTTCGCCGGTGAGCATGACGGAAGCAAAGTCCGCCTGTTCCTCGGGCAGCAGACGGTGCAGCAGCTTGTCAATGCCCCGTCTCATATCCAGTATCACGCCGTACAAAGGGCGACTTTCCGCCGGGGTGACGCTGACGGCGGATGCATTCCGGACATATCCGCTCAGTACGATCCCTCTTGCTTTCTGATAGGGACTGGTGCCGTCGGAAAAGTGCACCTGCGCCTCGATCCGGTCAAAGACCTGCACATACCGCAGCACCCGGTCGGAGGAGACCAGGATGTTTCCCTGACGGTGGATAGTGTCGTCACCTGCGGAGATGGTCTCCGTCAGGATGTTGTAATAGAAGCGTCCGTTGGCGGTGTAAGGCTCTTCACAGATGCTGCCCACCACCTGAGCGGTTTTGCCGGCAAAGGGTTCAAAGGGCGTGAAGGTGATCCGGGTACAGAGTCCCAGCACCAGCAGCGCTGTGATCGCCGAAAGACAGACGGCGGCCGGCCACAGGCGCTGACGGAGCTTTTTCAGGAGCAGGCAGGGAAGCAGGGCCGCTGCCAGGAGCAGCAGCAGGGGGAGCCATACGGTCTGTCCCGCATAAACAGCCGCCGCCAATGTTCCCAGAACGGTAAAGCCGGTAAAGGCCAGTGCCCGCTTCATCCTACCAACGCCCTTTCCGATGTTGCTGTCAGGCCATGTTCAGGCCGAGCTTTTTGCCGCCGAGAAGGTGGAAATGCAGGTGGAACACCGTCTGACCGGCGGCAGCACCGCAGTTGGAAACCACACGGTAGCCGTCCTCTGCGATTCCCAGTTCCCTGGCAAGCTGTGCGGCCACTTCAAAGATATGGGATACGACGGCGCTGTTTTCGGCGGTGATGTCGTTCATCGAGCTGAGATGCTGCTTGGGCACGATCAGCACGTGAACCGGTGCCATAGGGTTGATGTCATAGAAGGCGTAGACGCTCTCGTCCTCATAAACCTTCTTTGAGGGGATCTCTCCGCTGATGATCTTACAAAACAAACAATCCATGATAAAAAACTCCTTTGTTGAAATAATATTGACATCAGCCGTTTTGTTTCGGCTGAAGCATTTCCTCTGCATAGTCAAGGGTCGCCTTTGTGATCTCCACACCGCCGATGATGCGGGCGAGCTCGTCCCGGCGGCCGTTGTGGTCAAGCTCCCTGACGCCTGTGTAGGTCTTGCCGTCCGACACCTGTTTGCTGATCTTGAAATGATGGTCAGCCAGGGCGGCAATCTGTGCCTGGTGGGTCACGCAAAGAACCTGCCGGCTCCTGGATACCTCCTGCAGCTTCAGCCCTACCTTCTGTGCGGCGCTTCCGCTGATACCGGTATCCACCTCGTCAAAGATCAGGGTGTCGATGTCGTCCTTGTCGGCCAGGACGTTCTTGATGGCGAGCATCATTCTTGACAGCTCGCCGCCGGAAGCGATTTTTGCCACCGGTTTGGGGGATTCGCCGGGGTTGGTGGAGATGAGCAGCTCAATGTCGTCACAGCCGAAGTGGTTGAGCGGACAGGAATCCTGCCGTACCACCAGCTCCACATTCGGCATATCCAGGAAGGTCATCTCCCGTTTGACCGCCGCCGAGAAGCTGACGGCAACCTCCCGCC
>ONEU01000075.1 GCA_900316925.1 uncultured Eubacteriales bacterium | reverse complement strand
GTATTCATGTAGCGCCGTATACGAGACCCGTACGTACGGTGCAATGGGAGGTTGAGGGACAAAGTGTCCCTCAGTCTACCCTATTTCCAAAAGGTGTATTGTATGATATAATGGGAGAAAAAGGAAAGGAACGAAAAATATGCGACAGATCGAGATCACCGCCAATGACAGCGGACAAAGACTGGATAAGTTTCTGACAAAGCGCTTCCGGAATATGCCGCAGGCGCTGATGTATAAGTATATCCGCACCAAATATATCAAGCTCAACGGAAAGAAGTGTGAAATCTCCAGCCGTCTGCAGGAGGGGGATGTGCTGACACTGTATATCAAGGACGAGTTTTATGAGGAAACGTATGATGCTTACGATTTTCTGAAGGCACCGGTCAAGCTCGATATTATTTATGAGGACGACAACATCATGCTTCTGAACAAGAAACCCGGACTGCTTGTTCATCCGGATGAAACCTATCACTTTGATTCGCTGATTGCGCGGGTACAACACTACTTATATGACAAAAAGGAGTACGACCCCAAGCAGGAAAACTCCTTTGCACCGGCTCTGGTCAACCGCATCGATAGAAATACCGGCGGTATCGTGATTGCCGCCAAGAATGCGGAATCCCTGCGGATTCTGAACCAGAAGCTCAAGGACAGAGAGCTTGAAAAGCTGTATCTTTGCATCACATTGGGACGTTTCAGACAAAAGGAGGCAACATTGACAGGATATCTGGAAAAGAACGAAAAACAGAATCGGGTATACATTTCCGATAAACCGTCAGAAAATGCCAAAACCATCAAAACACGCTACCGAGTGATTGCAGAGCAGGATCATTTCAGCCTCCTGGAAGTTGATCTGCTCACCGGCAGGACACACCAGATCCGGGCACATTTTGCGCATATCGGTCATCCCTTGCTGGGGGACGGCAAATATGGAAAAAACGAGATCAACCGCCGGGAGGGTTTCAAATATCAGGCATTGTATTCCTATCGTCTGACCTTCCGCTTTACAACAGACAGCGGCTTGCTGTCCTATCTGAACGGCAGGAGCTTCACCGCTCCGGAGGTGTGGTTCACATCACGCTTCTCGCCGCAGGATTATCTTTCAAATAAGCATCAATAACAAACAATCGGAGGAAGCTACCATGGAGAAAGAAAAAGCAGAGGCTTATGCCAGACAGGCAGAAGAAACCTGGGGAGATACCCCGGAATATGCAGAGTTTACCCAGAAGGACAGTCAGCGCAGCGACACCCAGCGAGAGGTACTGGCAATCCAGATGATGGCACTGTTTGCCCGGTTCGGCGCTATTCAGGACAAATCACCGGCAAGTGAGGAGGCTCAGAGGCTTGTCCGTGAACTGAAAGCCTTTATTACGGAAAACTATTACCAATGCACAGATGAGATCCTGGCATCCCTGGGTGAGCTGTACGGCAGCGGAGGAGAATTCACATCAAACATTAATCAGGCTGCCGGTGAGGGTGCTGCGGAATTTGCAGCCCGGGCAATCCGCTGCTACGGGAACCAAAAGAAATAATGGGAGGCGATGATCTTGCAGTTAAGAAGCTATCAGAGTTGTGATGCCGCTGCCGTGCTGTCCTGGAGTCAGGATGAACGCTCCTTTTATCAATGGACAGCGGGTGTGATGGGGGATTATCCCCTCAGGGAAGAACAGTTTGGTTTTGTTGAGAAGCTGAAGCCCTTTGTGGCTTACGACGAGACAGGTCCCGTCGGCTTTCTGACTCTGAGACAACCCGGAGAATCAACGGATGAACTGCGCATGGGCTTTGTCATCATTGCCCCGGAAAAACGCGGAAAGGGTTATGGCAAGGAATTAGTACGTCTCGGAGTAAGAGAGGCGTTTTCACAAAATGGTATCAAGAAGGTATCACTGGGAGTCTTTGATAATAATCCTGCCGCCTATGCTTGTTATCGGGCAGTTGGTTTTGTAGATGTAACTGCCGAACCGTTGGAAACCTATTCGGTACTGGGCGAGCAATGGAACTGTCGTGAGTTGGAAATCACTTCCGGAAATGAAAGCGAGGAGAAACATTATGTTCATGCCTGTTCCTGTTTATAGTGAGTCCCATGCTGTTGCCCGTCATGCCGGTCAGCTTGCAGGTCTCGGCCATCATGCACTGATTGTAACCGGGCAGCGTTCCGCCGTTCAATGCGGCGCTCTGGCAGATGTCCTGCAGGTGCTGGAAAGCGCTCAGGTCCGGTATACGATTTTTGATCATGTAGAGGAAAATCCTCCGGTCAGCACGGTCTGGTCAGCAAGCCGTCTGGGAATCCGTGAGGGTGCGGATTGTGTCATCGGTATCGGCGGCGGATCCCCCTTGGATGCCGCAAAAGCCATTGCCTATCTGATGGCACATCCGCAGAATGAAGCGGCGTCGCTGTATGTTCCCGGAGACGATACCGCCGTTCCGTTGGCACTCATTCCCACTACCTGCGGCACAGGCTCGGAGGTTACTGCCGTTAGTGTTCTCACGCTGACGGAGCTGCAGACAAAGAAGTCCATCAGCCACAGAATTTTTGCCGATCTTGCATTGATCGACGGCCGTTATCTGCGTTCTGCGCCGCTGTCTCTGCTGCGCAACACAGCCCTGGATGCATTGACACACATCGTTGAGAGTATCCTGAATACCCACGCAGATGATTTCAGCCGTATGTATGCAGTATCAGGCCTGCATCTGTGGAGCAGGAACCGTTATGTACTGGAAAACGGCCAGGCAAGCGATGCACAGCTTCAGGAAATGATGAATGCCTCCGCCATGGCAGGTATGTCCATTGCACAGACAGGCACCGGGATCCCACACGCTCTGAGCTATTCACTTACCATCCGATCGGGGATTCCGCATGGAAAGGCTGTCGGATACTTTACCGCCGGTTATCTGAAAGAAGCGGATGCCCATGAACGTTCCATGCTGTTACAGGGTATGGGCTTTGAAGATCTGCACGCTTTTCAGGAATGGTACATCCGACTGTACGGCAGGACAGAGGCGGGGGAGCAGCTCCTATCCGATGCCGTTGACGCACTATGGGATAACCCGCTGAAGCTCGGAACCGCCCCCTTTGCGGTGGAGCGGGAGACACTTAGAAGGATTGCTTTCCTGACAAGCCAGTGGTCATCCTGACAACAACACCATTTCTCCGGAGGTAATTATGCTTGAAGTGTCCTGCGTGCTATCGTTTCTGGCCTCCTTTGTATTTCTGATCAGGGGCTTTTTTCCCAACCATCAGCCATATCCGCACCAGTCTGCAGCAGCAAAGAAAGCACTTCTGTGACGGCTTGTGTATCTATCTGTTCTCCACAGACCGACGCTATTCATTTATTGAGGATCAACTCGAGGGCATCATGAACAGCGAGAAAGCCAAATTCAAGGAGCTGCTTCAAGAGGCACGTTATCCTGACGAGGATCTGATCAAGAGCTTCCAGGACGCTTTCAGGGATGATTTCCGGACATTGCAGGACATGGGGAAAGGAGCATCCGCTTTTCCGGACGCTTCATCCAGCGGACAGTGCGGAGTATCAATGGAATGCCGAAGACCTGTTCCATCAGTTCCGCAGCGGCTCCCCGGTACTGACGTTCTGCCTGCGGCAACTCTGCCGTGAAAAACAACCCCTGACCTTTGAGAATCTTTCACAGCAGCTCGAACAGACCCGACAGCTCTATTTCCAATCGGAACAGGGGGTTCGGCGGCCGGGTAATCAGTGACACGGAATTTCGGCAGCCAAAGGCAGCTTATTCCCAGGATCTGCTGGAGGAAGTCAGCTACACACTCTATGAGCTGAAAAAAGAAAACGGAATGTCGGATTACTATGACTTCAAGCACTGGGACTATCCCGGTTAAGCGCCGCCGGCAAAATTCCACAAAAAGGAGATAATCAAATGACCAATCAAATCGAAGTACTGACCCATAGCAGCATTCGTATCCACAGTACCGCCGGTACGCTCTACATAGATCCCTATCAAATTCGTGAAACGACAAATGACGCTGACATGATCTTCATAACCCATGACCATTACGATCATTATTCTCCAGAAGATATAAAAAAGGTAATAGGGGAAAAGACCTGTCTGATCGTACCCGAAAAGATGGCAAAAACAGTCACAGCCGATTTTGGTAGGAACACAATAACCGTTGTCCGAACCGGTGAATCATATACCGTAAACGGACTGTCATTTGAAACGGTTCCGGCATACAATCTGCTCAAACCGTTTCATCCCAGGAAATCCGGCTGGTGCGGTTACGTCCTGAACACAGACGACAGCAGAGTGTATATTGCCGGAGATACGGACGCAACCAAAGAAGCCAACAGCGTCACTTGTGATATTGCCATGGTACCGATCGGCGGCACATTCACAATGGACGCCAGAAAAGCCGCTGAGCTGATCAATCATATCAAACCAAGTGTTGCAATCCCGATTCATTACGGCAGCGTTGTGGGAAAGCCCGAAGACGCAGAAGTCTTTAAACGCAATGTAGATTCATCCATCCAGGTAGAAATAAAAATGATATTCTGAAAAAACGGTTGCCACATCAACAGTAACGTGAGTGGCAACCGTTATTGATTGTCAATCATGAAATTCGTGTCGGCAGGTCTGTAATGCCCAAAAGCGGATAATTCGATAATATGCGGGTTTTCTACGTTTTCGCCTCTTCCTTACTTCGCAAAATCTTTATTTTGCGAAGTTTTGTATCTATTTGAGATACCCTGTTCCCGCTGCTCTTATGATACAAAAACCGGCAAAGTCACAGACTCTGCCGGCAGTTATTTCTTTTTCTCTTTGTTCGGTTTATTCTCCGCAAGCGGGTTCGCTTTTAATCCGGCAATGACCTGCTCACTTGCCACATGGGTGTATATCTGCGTCGTGCCCAGATCAGAATGTCCAAGGATTGCCTGCAGTGTACGGATATCCACGCCGCCTTTCTGATACATCAGTGTCGCCGCTGTATGGCGGAGCTTATGCGGTGAATATCCCTGTCCGCCAAGGCCGATCTTTTTCATATATTTTTCTAAAAGCAGCTGAACTCCTCTTTGCGTGATCCGACTGTTCCTGCTGCTGATAAACAGCGCGTTCTTATCCTTGACGCCATCCACAGGCCTGACCTGCAGATAACTCTCCAATGCGGAAACACACGCATCATTCAGATACAGAATCCGCTCCTTGTTGCCCTTACCCCTGATCTTGAGCATGTGATCGCTGTTGATATCCGACAGATTGATGCCGCACAGTTCTGACACACGCATCCCGCAGTTCAGGAAAAAAATCATCATGCAGTAATCCCGCTCTTTGTACTCTCCGTCAATGGATTCCAGTAGCTGCAGACTTTCCTCCAGCGTCAGGTATTTGGGCAGCGTTTTCGCCTTCTTAGGAGCGTCCAATGCCTCGGTGGGATTATAGGAGAGTTTGTTCACTTTTACCGTCAGATACCGAAAGAAGCTTTTCAGGCTGGAAGTTTTTCTGGCTCTTGCAGCGGCGGCATTTTCTCTGTCGTTCTGACAGTAGTTCAAAAACAACAGAATATCCGTAAAGGTGATCGCCTTGACGAAATCGAGATCAACGCCGGAAATATCAATCTGCTCCGTTTCCTGATTCTTAGGAACACATCCCTTCTCTTTCAGCAGAAACCGAAAAAAAGTTCGCAGGTCCCGATAATATTCGTCCACCGATAATGCCGATCTGCCCTTGACATTATCCATATAG
>ONEU01000154.1 GCA_900316925.1 uncultured Eubacteriales bacterium | reverse complement strand
TCGCTTGACCTCTTCGCACCGCTCGTCTTACCGGGACATTCTCCCGTTGACTGCGTCAAAAGAACCTGCCATGCTCAAGCCCGCATCCTTTTTCAGCGAAATGGGTGCTTCAGAAATCCGTAAGGCACAGAGATAAAACTGGTTCTTCTCCCGGGAGGATCAGTCCTCAATCCTGAGTCTCTTTTCAAGACCTGTGATTTTGAGGATACTGTACACATCACTGGTGACTCCTTTCAGCACAAGGCCGCCGGTCTGTTCCATACGGCGATGGGCGGAGATCAGTACGCGGAGACCTGATGAGGAAATATAATCCACTCCGGACAGATCGAAGATCATCTTGTCACAGTCACCGGCGTTCTCCTGAAAGGCCTCGTCCAATTCCGGTGCAGTCAGGGTGTCGATGCGGTCCTCTATTATCAGGGTGCATACGTTAGCTTCTTTTTTGACTGAAATATTCATTTGAAATACTCCTTTATGACGCCGGTTCCAGCGCCAGCTCGATAACGGTGTTGTTCATATTCAGTACGCGGGTGTAGGTCATCTTATCCGCAATTGTTTTAACCAGCGCAATGCCGCCGATCTGGAAATCGTCCTCCTCCTCCGGACGGTATTCTGTCGGATTGAAGGACACACCGTCATCACGCACCCGCAGGATCAGCTTGTCATCCGTTTTGGAGAGACTGATGTCAATGTAGCTGGGCTTGTTTCCTTTGTACCCGAAATGTGCGATGTTGGAGGTCAGTTCCTCGGCTGCGATACCGATCGCATTGGATTTTTCCGACGGAATATCATGCTGTTTGCAGCACTCGATCAACTGCTTCGAGATAGCAACAGCCTGTTCGTCCGTACTGCTGACGGTAATGTCCATCAGGTTTTCGCGGTCCTTTTCGGGGATCATCAGGAAGCCCTTTGGCGGGAACTTGCCCCGCTTTTGCTGGATGACACGGAACAGACAGACTGCGAAGAAGGACAAGGCTTCGGTAGCAATGGTTGCAATGCTGACGCCGAGAACGCCGATCGTGCCGATGAACAGCATGGAGACGGGCACCAGCAGTACAAAACCGTCAAGAACCGTATCAATCGTGGAAAGCTGCGCCTTGAGGATGGTCTGATAGTAGACCTGAACCACACGGTTAGCGGCATAGAATCCGAAGCTGAAACTGAACAGTCGGACGCTGAGCATAGCCTCGTCATACAACTCCGGCTTGTTGAAGGAAAAGATCGTCAGAATGATCTGCGGCCAGATCAGGAACACCGCCATCAGAACGGCCACCGATACACAGGTAAATATCACCGTTCTCCTGACAAGCCGCCGGATACCGTAATAATCCTTTTCTCCGTACAGAACGCCGCCGATTGTCTGCACAACGCCGATGATACCTTCAATACACAGCCGGACAATATAGACCGAGTTGATACAAACGGCATAGATTGCCATGTTGTCGGCGCCGAGGGTATTCTGGATGAAAGCATTGAGGATATAGTATTTCAGGATCAGCATCACGAAATACATTGCCTGCGGAATACCTGCCCTGATAACCTTAAAGATTACTTTGAACTGCCGGAATCCCTCCAGGAGACTGATTCTGAGCATCCTCTTTTTGGAGAAGATATACGGGATGACCAGCAGGATCCCGCTGGCGTAGCCGATGACCGTGGATAATGCTGCGCCCGTCATTCCCATATCCGTATACCGGAGAAATATATAATCCATGATCAGGTTGACGGCGTTGGCCACCACAAAGGTGGCCGCGCCTAATTTCGGATTGTTGTCCACTGTCATCATATTGGACAGCAGCAGGCAAATATTGAGAATCGGGATAAAGCAGATAAAGATAAACAGATACGGTTCCAGCAGTGCCTGGAGTTCCTGGGTGGACGCTAACATCATGGTCAGCGGCTTCGTCACAAAAAATGACAGAACCGTGAAGAGCAGGGATATTCCCGCAACGGAGATCAGGCAGACCGAGAATACGCCGGATGCTTCTTTGAGCTGACGTTTGCCGAGCATGACAGAAATGGTGATTGCGCCGCCGACACCGATGGCGAAGCCGAACATCTGCATAAAGCACAGGACGGGCATACTCAGGGAGATTGCCGTCAGACCGTCGATGTCGATAAACATACTGACGAGGATACTGTCCACGATGTTGCCCAGCTGCATAGCGACGGCCATCAGGATCCCCGGCACGAGGTAGCTATTGAATTTCCGTTTAATCAGATAGTCATTTCGTGTCATCACTTATTCCCCCGTGAAGAAGCCAAAGCCTTCCAGCGTCTCAAATGCGTTGGTAAGATAGTCCTCATTGATGATCGGCCACTTGAAGCCGAGATGATACAGCATCTTTGTGGTAAAGCTGTTGTCGTGTCCCACAAAGTACTGAACGGCCTCTCCTTCTCCGCTTCGATAGGAAATGAGCGGAGAGAGGATTTCATTCATCTTCTCATCGGCAATTGCTGCGTTAAAGGCCTGCTGGAATTCCTTGCTGCTGACGATCCTGACCGGCACACCGATCCGGTTCATCGCTTCGACCACGTCGCCCATCTGGACCCGGTGACCGTTTGTTGCATGGAAGACCGTATATTGACGGTCGGTAGCGGAGAGAGTGACGACTGCCTTCGCAGTGCAGTCAATGGGTGAAAATTCCACCTGCTTATCCAGTGCTGCCACCGGGATCATTCCCAGCTTTGCATAGGCACGCATACTGCGCATGAAGTTATTGGTAATGAAATTGATCTGGAATTCACCGTCGCTGTAACGGCTCATCAGATTGCCCACACGAACCACCATACCGTCCAGACCGTCATCCTCCACGGCTTTCAGCAGAACCTGTTCGGCCTTGAATTTGGTGTTGGCGTATTTGTTATCGAGGTTCTGTCCGAAGTACAGCTCGCTCTCATATATCTTTTTGTCCACACCGAATTGCTCTACCGTTCCGGTACCCGCCACGCTGACGGTGGAAACCTGTACCAGACGGCGCTTTGCCTTCAGACACAGGTCGATCAGGTTTTCAACGCCATGCCAGTTGATCCGGTCAAGGGTATCGTCCTGCACGAAATGCTTGACGCAGGCCGCGCAGTTGATGACAGTTCCGAAATCATAGGACCCCAGCGTCAGAATCAGATCCCTGTCGGTGATATCACCCTTGATGACCTGGATCCGGCTGCCAAACAGTTCCTTCATCGGGTCGTCAAAGTAATACATGAGCATATTCATCAGTCTTCTGTCCGCCGTGTCGCTGTTTGCACGGAGCAGACAGTAAACCGTTTTATCGGTTGTATCCAGCAGGCATTTCAGCACATGGATACCCAGGAAGCCGGTTGCACCGGTCAGGAGAATGTTGCCGGTATCCACAGTCTGTTCCAGCGTTTCGTCAGTGATAAACGCTGGCTTATTGTGGGAAAGGGCGTTGCTCTCCGTGATCTTCATTTCTTCCTTGGCCTCAGTCGTTGTCTGCATTTTGCCGTTGATGTGCTTCTCCATTGCCTCAACCGTCGGGAAGTCAAATACATCCTTGAAGACAATGGGGAGCTTCTCCATCATCGCTTTCATAGCGATCTTCGATGCCGTCAGCGAGGTACCGCCGATCTCGAAGAAGTTATCGGTAACGCTCACCTTGTCCGTTCCGAGGGCATAGGCGAATATGGAACAGAGCTTCCTTTGCAGTTCTGTTTTCGGGGGAACGTAGTCCCGTTCCTCCACCTGAACGACCGGTTCGGGAAGGGCTTTTTTGTCCACCTTGCCGTTGGCGGTGAGGGGGATTGCATCCAACTGTACGAAAACGGACGGAATCATGTATTTTGCCAGGCTCTTGCCCATGTGAGCTGCAAGATCGTCGGTGCTGACCTTGACGCCTGCCGCAAAGTAAGCGCAGAGATACTGACCGGTCTGTTCGCTTTCCTTGACGATCACAACACTGCGTGTGACGGACGGATAGGAGTTCATTACGTTCTCGATCTCGTCCAGCTCAATCCGCAGGCCTCTCAGCTTCACCTGATTGTCCATTCTGCCCATGAAGTAGATCTTGCCGTCCTTGCCCCAGCGCGCCAGGTCGCCGCTGCGGTAAGCGGGAAGTCCCTTGAAGGTAATGAATTTTTCGCTGTTGAGTTTTTCGTTGGCAACATAGCCTCTGCCGACACATTCGCCGAGGATCGTCAGTTCACCGGGAACGTCAGCGGGCAGCTCATGGTCGTACTGGTCAAGCATGACCACCTTTGTATTACAGAGAGGTTTACCGATGGTGATGCGGTTTGAGGTCAGATAGTCGATAGATGTGGTGATGGTTGCTTCGGTGGGGCCGTAGCCGTTGTGAATCTTGGCAGTGATACCCGCACGCCGCATTTTATCGTAAAGGGGTGCCGGGAAGGCTTCTGCGCCGATATCAATGGCCTTCATCTGACAAAGCACTTTTGCTACCTGCGGCACATCGAGCATATTATTCATATAGGACGGTGTGCACTTCATCACATCAACGCCGTATTTCTTCATCATTTCCGCCAAGAGGACAGGGTTGTTAATTTCTTCTTCCGTCGCCATGGCAACCGTGCCGCCGTGATACAGGCCGAGACTCTCTTCCAGAACGGAAACGTCAAAGGTCAGCGCCGCCAGCGCCAGAGAGACCGTCATGTTATCAACGAATTCACAGGACTGGACGTTGATCGGGTCATGGTGCACGAAGTTAACGAGGGAATGATGCTCGATCATCACGCCCTTGGGCTTGCCGGTGGAACCGGAGGTATAGATGCAGTAGCAGAGATTATTGGGCTTGACACCGGTTTCGGGGTTATCCGTTTTGTCGGTGTTCAGCAGGTCCTCCATGGAATGTGCCGTCACGCCGGCCTTTTCAAACAGGAGCTTTCTCTCCTCTGCAAGAGCCGCCGTTGTCACAACGTGCTTCGCGCCGGAGTTCTCGAGGATATAGGACACACGGTCGTCAGGATAATCCGGTGCCAGGGGCATGAAGGCAGCGCCTGCTTTGAGAATACCTTCTCTGGCGGCGTATGCCCATACCGTCCGGGGCATCATCACGCCGACCATCTCATCGACCTGCACGCCGCTGTCGATCAGGCTGTGTGCCACCCGGTTGGCGTTTTCGTTAAGCTGGGTATAGGTGAGTGTTTCGTTATCGGCGATCACGGCAATCTTATCGGGATGCTTCGCCGCCTGTTCTTCAAAGAGCTTGTTGCAGGTGGTATCCGGGATCCGGACTTCGGTGGCATTGAAGCTGTCGACAAGCTTTCCGGCACCCTTCGTCAGAACGGAAACCTCTTTCAGCAGGTTCTTTGTGACAAACTGTTCCGCCGTCTTTTCCATGCAGGCAACAAAGCCCCGCATGAAGGCTTCGGAATAGCGATCCGAACGATAATCGCAGGAGAAGAAGACCTTTCCCTTCCGGAGCGCCACGTTGATGTTCAGAGGAGCTTTTGCCTCGCTGAGCGTCAGGGGAACCATTTCGGCCCGGGCGCCTCCGATTTCCGTAAAGGCGAAACCGTCTCCCTGGTATGCGAACATCACGTCCGCGGGAATGTCATAAGCACGGGAGATTTCCGCAAAGGAATAAATATCGTTCTCCATACTGCCGATGAGCTGTTCACCGGTAGCCTTGATGAGATCGGCGATCCTGACGTCTCCGCCAAGGGCGCAATAAACCGGGAAGGTCTTGACCAGCATGGTCACGGCACGCGCCAGACGAGAGTCATTTCTGCCGTTATAGATCGTTGTGTAAACGGCCTCGGTCTTATAGTTGTACTTTGCCAGCACAAAGGCGAAGACAGCGTTGAAGAAAGCGTTGAGGGTAACGCCGTTCTTTTCACACCAGTCTTTCACCGCCGTAAGGTCGAGGGCAGAAGGTATCTTGAACCGGTTGGAGGAAGGCTCCTGTCCGTCCACATCCCTTGAGGGCAGGAAATCGGAATCCGTGCCGTCGAACAGCTTGTCGTAGTAAGCCTTGGCTTTGCCGTAGGCGTCGCTCTGACGGGCTTTTTCTTCGGCAAGGGCTGCTTCAAAGCCGGTGTAGGTTTCCGTTGTGAGGACAGCGCCGCCGTAAGCAGCATTGATATCCTCGATCATAACGGCTTCACTGGTACCGTCACAGATGATATGATGGAAATCCAGATAGAGATAATTGCCTTCCTTTGTTCTGAATATCTTCACCCGGTACAAACGGCTTTCCATCAGTGCAAAGGGCTGCACCAGCTGATCCGGCAGCGTATCGGCGTCGATCAGTTCCACGGCAGGCGCAGCAGTATCGTTTCTTCTGGCACGGATGTCTCCGCTGTCGTTCAGGAAAAGCTCGGTCTTGAGATACGGGTGAGCGTTAATCATTGCTTCGGCAGCTTCCTTCAGTCTCACCGGGTCAACCGTATCGGAGAGTCGGAACAGGAACGGAATATTATAAAGCGTCGCATCCGGATGGGCAACACATTCCACAAAAATACCGTTCTGGGTCTGGGTAATGGGATAGTCGGGCTGGAGGTCGAAGGTCTCCGTTCCCTCACTGTGAGCAAAGAACTCTTCCAGCGCCTGTACTGTGTTGTGTTCCCGCAAATCCTTGATCGTCACAGGCGTGTCAAAAGCGGATGAAAGCATGACATTGAGCTTGATGGCGCCGATGGAAGTCAGACCTGCCTCAAAAATGTCCGTGGTAATACCGAAAGCCGTTGTGCCGATGACATTGGCGATACAGTCAAAGACGGTTTTTTGTACCTCATTCTGGGGCGGAACGATATCCTCCGCCTTCTTTTCCGGCTTCGGAAGTGCCCGCTTGTTGACCTTCTGGTTCTGGTTCAGCGGGATGCGGTCGATCTGCATGGTCACGGCAGGAACCATATAGGCAGGCTTGTCGCGCTTGATAAATTCGGCAAGGGCGTTCACGTCTATGGGCTCATCCGAGACAACATAAGCCGCCACAAATTTGCCGCCGCCTGTCTCATCGAAGGCCTGTACGGTGGCATCCTTGATACCGGGGAATCGACGGATGATCCCCTCAACCTCACTGAGTTCGATACGGAAGCCGCGGACCTTCACCTGACCGTCATTTCTGCCGATGAAGTCCATCACGCCTCCTCTGAGGATGCGCACGATATCTCCCGTGCGGTAGGCGTGCTCATAACCCGGTTCATCCGAGAAGGGATTGGGGATAAATACCTCCGCATTCTTTTCGGGACGGTTCAGATAGCCGCGTCCCACCTGATGTCCGGCAACGATCAGTTCGCCGGGAATGCCGAAGGGCAGGCGGTTGAGATTTTTGTCAACCACATACTGTTTCATATTGCAGTTGGGAGTTCCCAGAGGAACACGTCTGTAAAGCTGATCCACCTGGTAGATATGGGTACAGATCGTACATTCCGTAGGACCGTAACCGTTAATCAACCGGAAACGGGGAGGCGCAAGAGGAACCAGCTTTTCTCCGCCCACGATCAGCACATGGGGATACTCCGCATCCGGGAACAGATCGGCAAATTGTCTGCCCACCTGTGTTGTCATAAAGCCGTGGGTAATCTTGTTTTGTTTGAAATAGTCCCTGATGGCGATCAGGTCGAGACGGATCGCTTCGTCAATAATATGAAGCTGTCCGCCCGAAAGCAGCACCGGATACATATCAATCATGTGTGCGTCAAATCCGTAGCTGGCATAAGCGGAGGCGCGGCTGTTCTCGTCGAAGCCCTGCTCCCTGATGTACATATCGCAGAAAGCGCACAGATTGTGATGCTCCAGCATGACGCCCTTTGGCACACCGGTGGAACCGGAGGTATAGAGCATTATGAACAAATCTTCCGGAGCGGGATTCTCGGAGAGTTTTTCCGCATCGGGCAATGCGGGAATCTCATCGGTATAGAGGACGGGACCGTCATAGTTGGGAACCCTGTCCATCAGGTCTCTGTCTGCGATCAGGTATTTTGCGTCCGCATCCCGGATCATAAATTCCAGACGTTCCGGCGGGTAGGTCGGGTCAAGCGGCTCATAGCCAGCTCCCGATTTCAGGACGCCCAGCGCCGCAATAGGCATATACTCACAGCGCGGAATCAGCACGGATACCGCCTGGTTCCGGCCGATGCCCTTGTCCTTCAGGAAAGCGGCGACGTTTTCGGTAAGCCGATCGACTTCACGGTAGGTATAAGTCCGATCCAGATAGACCACCGCAATGTTGTCTGGTGTCTTTTCAACCTGACGGCGGAACATCGTCACGATATCCGTAGGCTCGTACTCGTGAACAAAGCGGTTCACGGCCTCCAGGCTTGCTTCTGTTTCCTGATCGACAAGCTGTACCTGGGAGATTTCTTCTTTCCGGGCAAATTCTGTCATCGCCCGTTCATAGGCCGTGAGGAGGTCCTGAATGAAGCCTTCGGTATAAGAATCCGCATCGTAGGAAACGTGATAGCGCAGTCTGTCTCCGTCGGGGTAGATGATCATTTCCAGCTTTGCCTTTTCCTCATCGAAGATGAGAGGCACATTTTCAGCCTTGCCGCCGCAGAAATCAAAGATCATACCGTCCGTCATGGTGCTTTGATAGACAAACATCACGTCGGCGTTAATGCCCAGATCATGGCTGATCTCCGCAAAGGAATAAACATCGTATTGCAGGCTGTCCGCAAGCTGCTTTCCTACCTGCCGGATATAGTCGGCAACGGAAACGGTCTCCGTCTTGCAAAGCACCGGATAGGTG
>ONEU01000153.1 GCA_900316925.1 uncultured Eubacteriales bacterium | reverse complement strand
TGGTCAACAATGATGAAAAGTTAGTGTTTATCGATTGCTGCAGGGTTTATCCCTCAGCGAATTTTGGAAAGGGGTTCGGGGAAAACCTTTTTTTCGCCAGAAAAAGGTTTTCCCCGGGAAGTGGCAGGTCAAAATTGATTTCCGTGGGGGGCTGGGGGATAACCCTTTTTCCGCCGTAAAAGGGTTATCCCCCAGAAAACTGCCCGGCATAAACAATCTCCGTGGTATCTCCGTGGTATTAACTAAGTTTTTGTTGATTTGTCAATTGAATAATGGTATAATGGTCTAAATTGGCAACGAGGGGGGGATGTGGATGCCATACGACTTTTTTGTCATCAATTTTTTTCCGGTTGTCGGCATTGTGTTTATGATGGTTTTCCTGTGGAGAAATTCCAATCTGGAAAGACACCTGAAAAAACAGTTTTACCGGCTCGCTTTCTTCGTGGCAGCAGAGGTCGTTATTTACAACCTTGAACTGATCCTCCCCTATACCTGCTGCAACAGACTGAACCTGACACTGATCACCGCTCTGGGCTATACCCTCCGTCCTGTCCTGCTTTACCTGCTGATTTCCATTATCATCCGTGACGATAACCGCAAGCGTCTCAAAATCCCCCTGATGATCCCCATTTTTGTCTGCGCCGTATTCTCGTTCTCGGCGTTCTTCACCTCCCTGACCTACCATTACGACGAACAGAATGTCTTTCACCGCGGGCCGCTCGGCTGGACTCCCCATGTTGTGATGATCCTCTATCTGCTGGCCATGCTCGTGCTTTCCTTTACCCATAAGAAAAAACACAACCGCTTTGAACGGGTCATCATTATCGAGATCGTCGTGATGCTGGTCAGCGCCACCTTTGCGGAATCCCTGTTCAACAGCTATGCCGTGCTGCGAATTGCCACTACCGCCAGTCTTATTTTCTATTATATGTATTTTCAGTCTCAGAAATATCAGGACGAGATCATCATCAAACAGCAGGCACAGCTCACCATGTCGGAGCATTTCAGTCTCCAGATGGTCACTACGCTCGCCGGCACCGTGGATGCCAAGGACTCCTATACCAAGGGCCATTCCAACCGCGTGGCAGCCTATTCCAAGGAGATCGCCAGACGCATGGGCAAGGACGAGGATTTCCAGAAGAAAATCTATTATATGGGGATCCTCCACGATATCGGCAAGATCGGTATTCCCGATGCGATCATCAATAAAAACGGAAGACTCACTTCCGAGGAATTTATGGTGATCCGCACACATCCCGGAATCGGGGCGGATGTGCTGAAAAACATCACCGATATGCCCACGCTCTACTACGGCGCCCGCTGGCACCATGAGCGCTTCGACGGTACCGGCTATCCGGACGGTCTGCGGGGGAAGGATATCCCGCTGGAAGCAAGGATCATCGCCGTGGCGGATGCCTATGATGCCATGACCTCCAAAAGAAGCTATCGTGATTCCCTGCCGCAGGAAAAGGTTCGCAGCGAGATCATCAGCGGACGCGGTACACAGTTTGATCCCGTCATTGCCGATGTCATGCTGTCAATGATCACCGAGGACGTGGATTTCCGCATGAAGGAGCACCTGGATGACTCCTGACACCGGAAAGATTCTCAAAAAATCCGGCGAAAGCCTTGCAAAATCAAAAAAGATGTGTTACTATTAAGGATAGTAAGAATATGCTATTTGACAAAAGAGTGGGGCGACCCGCTCTTTTATCGTTAATAGGACAATCACCTGCCCGGCAGGTCTTGTCCGGACAGGAGTGTCTTATGGCGGAAAAGAAACACAGAAAAGCCAATACCGTCGAGTCGGTCACCGAACTGGTCAGACCGATCGTGGAGGGACTGGGCCTGACTCTCTGGGATGTACGCTTCCTCAAGGAGGGCGCCGTATGGTACCTGCGTATTTTCATCGACAAGGATACCGGCGTGACAATCGAGGACTGCGAAAAGGTCACCAGAGCGATCGACCAGCCGCTTGACGCGCTCGACCCCATCGAACAGAACTATACCCTGGAGGTTTCCTCTCCCGGCATTGAACGGGAGCTGGTCAGGCCGGAGCATTTCGACGCCTTTCTGGGCGCACCGGTCATGCTCAGGCTCATCCGCCCGAATGCCGACGGCCAGCGGGAGCTTTCCGGCACCCTCATCTCCCACGACAAGGAAACGGTCACCATCGCCCTTGACGGTCAGGAGAGCGTCATAAACAAAAAGGATGCCGTATATATTAAACTGGATGATTTTAATTTATGATTCTGATGACTACACGGAGGGAAAATCATGGCAAAGAAAAAAGCGGAGAAGCCGCAGGACAACAAAAACCCGGAGCTGTTTGAAGCATTGGCTCTCATCGAAAAGGAAAGAGGCATTCCGGTTGACTTTATGATCAGCCAGATCCAGAAGGCCATCATCACCGCCTGCAAGAATACCTATAACGGCAATGAGGATGTGCTCATCAAGATGGAGCCCGATACCGGTCTGTTCCAGGTGTATCTCAAGAAGCAGGTAGTGGAAGAGGTCTATGACCCCGACCGTGAGCTGTCTCTGGAACAGGCAAGAGCCATTTCGCCGGCAGCACAGCTCGGCGATACCGTCGGTATCCGTCTCAACCCCAAGGACTTCGGTCGCATTGCCGTGCAGACTGCCCGCAATATTATCCGTCAGGGCATCCGTGACGGCGAAAAGGGACAGGCACTGGCTGAGTTCCAAAGCAAGCTCAAGGAGATCGTTACGGCCACCGTGGAGCAGGTAGACGCCAAAACCGGCAATGCTACCCTCCGTCTGGGCAAGTCCATCGCCATCCTCCCCAAGAATGAGCAGATCAACGGCGAGACCTTCACCGAGGGTCAGCAGATCAAGGTATATATCGTGGATATCAAGACCGGCGGCAAGGAACCCCGTGCCATCATCTCCCGGACACATCCCGATCTGGTCAAAAGACTGTTCGAGTCCGAGGTACCGGAGATCTATGACGGCACCGTGGAGATCAAGTCCATCTCCCGTGAGGCAGGCTCCCGCACCAAGCTGGCCGTACTCAGCAAGGACGAAAATGTGGATGCCGTGGGCGCCTGCATCGGTCCGAGAGGACAGCGCGTGGGCACCATCGTGGATGTCCTGGGCGGCGAGAAAATTGATATCGTCGAGTATGATGAGGATCCGGTGAAGTTCATCACCGCGGCACTGTCACCGGCGGAGGTCGTCAAGGTAGACATTGATCCTGCTGCCGAAAGAGTCTGCAAGGCCACGGTTCCCGACAGCCAGCTTTCCCTGGCCATCGGCAACAAGGGACAGAACGTGCGTCTGGCTGCCAAGCTGACCGGCTGGAAGATTGATATCCGTCCGGAGAGCGGCTTCTTCGGTGAAGACGAAGAGGAAACGCCTGCCGGAGAGACAGCGGAAACCGAAGAATCCGCAGATGAAACAGCATCCGTCAGTAACGAAGAACCCGAAAGTGCCGAGACAGCCGACAGTCCTGCTGAAGAGACTGCGACTGATGAAGCAAGCGAACCCATGAGCGAAGAGACCGATACCGCCGAAGCAGACGGGACCGACGCACCGTCCGAAAGCTGAACGGAGCAGCAGGACGGAGGTGGAGGAGCATGAAGCAGAAGAAGATCCCCATGAGAAAATGCACGGGCTGCGGCGAGATGAAAGAGAAGAAGCAGTTAGTGCGGGTGGTGAAAGCTCCCGATGTCACAGACGAGAACGGCGGGCTTTTGCAGCAGGGAGAGATATCGGTCGATCTGACAGGTAAAAAACCGGGCAGAGGAGCTTATGTGTGTCACGATCCCAAATGTCTGGCAGCGGCCAGAAAAGCCCGGAGACTGGAAAGAGCGTTTTCCTGCAAAATCCCCGACGAGGTTTATCAGCGGCTGGAAAGCGAATTAAGCGAAGGATGAACCGCAGGGTATTTTGAAAGCATCTGAAACGGAGGGCATACGGAATATGAATGAAAAGCTGTTATCTTTACTGGGAATCGCCAGGCGAGCGGGAAAGCTGTCGCCCGGGTTCGATGCGGCGGCGGAGTCGATAAAGGACGGGAACAGCGCATTGCTGCTGCTGGCCTGCGATCTGTCGGAACGCTCGGCAGGCGCT
Organism: uncultured Eubacteriales bacterium; assembly: GCA_900316925.1. GTDB lineage: Bacteria > Bacillota > Clostridia > Oscillospirales > Acutalibacteraceae > UBA1213. The sequence goes on along the minus strand of ONEU01000153.1, from coordinate 5,930 downwards.
ATCGGTCAGAAGGCTGCCCAGGCCGGTGTGGAAGCCGTCACGGTTGACGCCACTATGGAGCAGCTCGGAAACGCCATCGGTAAGAAACAGACAGGGATCATTTCCGTAAACGACAGCGGTTTCGCCGGTAAGATGAAGCTGCTGTGTGCCGAATAACAGACAGGAGGAATGTATAGATGATTAAATATCGATTGAGCGAGGTCGCCAAGGATCTCAATATTTCCAATAAAGAGGCTGCAGAGGTTCTGAAGGAGCGTCTGGGTTCGGTGAAAAAGCCGGCCACCGTCCTCACCGAGGAGGAACTGAACGTCATTTTCGAGCACTTCACCCAGAAATCGGCGGTGCAGAGCTTTGACGATTATTTTGCCAGCGCCAATGACAGGCAGACAGCCGCTCCGCAGGAGGAAGCTCCCGCCGGTAAGACGGAGTTTGCCGAAGGGAAGGAAACGGCGGAAAAAGCCGAGCCGAAGCCTGCCCGGACGGAGCAGAAGCCCGCAAAGAACGAGAAGCCCCGCAAGACGGAGGCTCCCCAGCAGAAAGCACCTGCCGATAAGACAAAGCAGCAGAAGCCTGCAAAGCCGGATAACCGTCAGCAGCAGAAGCCGGCACAGCAGCAGAAGAAAAAGCCCGCTCCGCAGCAGGCACAGAAGCCTTCCGGCAAGCCCCAGAGCGAGACGGCTCCCGCCGGAAACGCCGATAACGGCTACGGCACCCGCAGCCGTGTGATCAACACCCGTTCCTCGAACGTGGACATTGAGCGCTACAACGAGAAATATGACCGTCTGGCCAGCGAGAAGATGCACAATGTCAACACGGTGCAGAAGCAGAAGATCACACAGCGTTCCCAGCAGAAGGGCAAGCCCCGCAACTCCCGCAAGGAGACAGAGCAGGAAAGACTGCGCCGCATTGAAAAGGACAGAAAGAACAAGCCCCTTACCGTACAGATCCCGGATGAGATCACCGTCGGCGAACTGGCACTGCGTCTGAAGGCCAGAGCTGCCGAGGTCATTATGAAGCTCATGGGTCTGGGCGTGATGGCGGCCGTAAACGATACCATTGACTTTGATACCGCCTCCCTGGTAGCCATGGAGTTCCATGCCAAGGTGGAAAAGGAGACCATTGAGACCATCGAGGAAAGGATCATTGACGACAGCGACGACAATGATGAGAATCTTGTATCCCGTGCCCCGGTGGTGGTCGTCATGGGACACGTTGACCACGGCAAGACCTCCCTGCTTGACTGCATCCGTCACGCCCATGTAACGGCTACCGAAGCAGGCGGCATCACACAGCATATCGGTGCGTACCGCGTGAGCATTGATGACCGTGAGATCACCTTCCTGGACACCCCCGGCCATGAGGCCTTCACCACCATGAGAGCCAGAGGCGCTCAGGTTACGGATATTGCCATCCTGGTCGTGGCTGCCGACGACGGTATCATGCCCCAGACCATTGAGGCTATCAACCATGCCAAGGCTGCCGGTGTCTCCATCATCGTTGCCGTCAACAAGATCGACAAGCCCGGCGCTAACGTAGAAAACGTCAAGCAGCAGCTCACCGAATATGAGATCGTTCCCGAGGAATGGGGCGGTGATACCCCGGTTATTCCGGTTTCCGCCCACACCAAAGAGGGTATTGACGATCTTCTGGAGATGGTTCTGCTGGTTGCCGACATGAAGGAGCTGCGTGCCAACCCCTCCCGTGCCGCCAAGGGTACGGTCATTGAGGCCCGTCTTGACAAGGGCAGAGGACCGATCGCCACCGTCCTGGTGCAGAACGGTACCCTCAATGTGGGTGATATCATCGTGGCAGGCACAACCGTCGGCCGTGTGAGAGCCATGACCAACGACAAGGGCCAGAAGGTCAAGGATGCCGGTCCTTCCGTACCGGTAGAGATCACCGGACTGGATGATGTTCCCACCGGCGGCGACGTCTTCAACGCCGTATCCGACGAGAGACTTGCCCGTGAGCTGGTCGAGCAGCGCAAGAATGCCGCCAAGGAAGAGCGCTTCAACGCCAGAACCAAGGTCACTCTTGACAACCTGTTTGACCAGATGCGTCTGGATGACATGAAGGAACTGAAGATCATTGTCAAGGCAGACGTACAGGGGTCCGTAGAAGCCGTGCGCCAGTCTCTGGAGAAGCTCTCCAACGAAGAGATCCGCGTCAACGTCATCCACAGCGGCGTCGGCGCCGTCAGAGAATCCGACGTCATGCTGGCATCGGCCTCCAACGCGATCATTGTGGGCTTCAATGTCCGTCCCGATGCGGTGGCCGAAGAGAACGCCAAGCGTGACGGTGTGGATCTGCGTCTGTACCGTATCATCTACGATTGCATTGAAGAAATTGAAGCTGCCATGAAGGGTATGCTGGCACCGAAGTTCAAGGAGACACAGCTCGGCAAGGTTGAGGTCCGTCAGACCTACAAGATCACGAATGTCGGTCTGGTATCCGGTTCCTACGTCCTGAGCGGCAAGGTGCTCAGAGGCGCCCAGGTTCGTGTGGTACGCGACGGCATCGTGATTGCCGATGATATCATTGCTTCCCTCCAGCGTTTCAAGGATTCCGTCAAGGAAGTAGCCGCCGGCTTTGAATGCGGCATCACCCTTGAACGTTTCAGCGACATCAAGGAAGGCGACATCTTTGAAATCTATCAGATGGAAGAAGTAAAACAAAATTAACCGCTTTACCTTAACAGGCACGGTTGCTCTATCCGGAGTACCCGTGCCTGTTATCTCTTTAGAAAACAAGTCGGGGGACTTTCACGAAAAAGTCCCTGAAAATTTTTCGTCAACAACAATGATAACTTAGTGTTTACCAATTGCTGCAAGGCTTATTCCGCAGCGAATTTTGGAGAGGGGGGGGTGCGGGGAAACCTTTTTTTCGCCAGAAAAAGGGTTTCCCCGGTAACTGGCAGATCAGAACTGATTTCCGTGTTATCCGCAGAAAATATGTTTTCAACTCGCTTGTAATATGGTATAATATGGAACACAGCATTAAATAACAGAAAAAGGGAAGTGATCGTATGCTGACTATCCAGGATATCCGCAAGGAGTACGTCACCGGCGACCTGACGCAGACGGCTCTTGACGGCGTGAGCCTGAATTTTCGGGATAATGAATTTGTCGCCATTCTCGGACCAAGCGGCTCGGGAAAAACGACCCTGCTCAACGTCATCGGCGGTCTTGACCGCTACGACAGCGGCGAACTGATTATTAACGGAATTTCCACCAAGAAGTATAAAGACAGGGACTGGGACTCCTATCGCAACCATACGATTGGTTTTGTGTTCCAGAGCTATAACCTGATTCCCCACCAGACGATTCTCTCCAATGTGGAGCTTGCCCTCACCATTTCCGGCGTTTCAAAATCCGAACGGAAACGCCGTGCCAGAGAAGCTCTTGAAAAGGTGGGGCTGGGCGACCAGCTGCATAAACGTCCGAACCAGATGTCCGGCGGTCAGATGCAGCGTGTGGCCATCGCCAGAGCGTTGGTCAATGACCCCGAGATCCTCCTTGCCGACGAACCTACCGGCGCACTCGATTCCGAAACAAGCCTGCAGGTCATGGATCTGCTCAACGAAGTTGCCAATGACCGCCTGGTCATCATGGTCACCCACAATCCGGAGCTTGCCGAAAAGTACGCCACCCGTATCGTGAAGCTCAGCGACGGCAGGATCACCGACGACTCCAATCCCTACGTCATTGAGGACGAGAAACAACAGGCGCCGGAGCATAAAAACATGGGAAAAGCATCCATGTCCTTCCGCACCTCCCTCGCCCTGAGCTTTAATAACCTGCGCACCAAAAAAGCCAGAACGATACTTACCTCCTTTGCAGGTTCCATCGGCATCATCGGCATTGCGCTGATCCAGTCGCTGTCCACGGGGGTGAACGTCTATATCGACAGCATCCAGCGTGACACCATGGCCTCCTACCCCATTACCATTGACGCCCAGACCATTGATCTCAACTCCATGATCAAGAACTCCTCCAAGGCACGCACCACCGGCGGCAAATCCGATCACGAGATGGACGCCGTTTATGCCAATGACAGACGCCTGCAGTCCGCCGCCGATATGATGGGCAGCTTCACCGAAAACAACCTCACCAAATTCAAGAAGTACCTTGACAACAAGGACTCCGAAATTCACCAATACATCGGCGGAAATGGTATTGTCTATTCCTACAACACGAAGTTCGGCGTGTACACCTATGACGACAACAACACCCTCATCAATACCGACGGCAGCTCCCTCAACGTGGAAAACAGCACCATGCAGTTCGGCTCCATCACCATGACCTCCTCCTACGGAAGCTCCGGCGGACTGACCTCCATGTTTGATGACAGCCTCATCTATACACAGCTCATCCCGTCTCCCGACGGCAAGGGCGTCAGCACCTCCATCACAGATAATTATGATATCGTCTACGGCTCCATGCCCAAGGAATACAACGAGATGCTTCTTGTGCTTGACAGCAACAATGAAGTTTCCTCCACCGCTCTCTATCAGCTGGGTCTCCTGCCGCTGAACGAGTACAAGGATATCGTCTCCAAGATCACCTCCAGCCAGGGAGTCGCCATCCCGACACGCAAGCTCAATTATCAGGATGTTTGCAGCAAGGACTATTATCTGGTTCCCGCCAGCGATCTCTATGTCAAGAATGACAAGGGCACCTACGACAATATCTCCGATGATACCAACAAGATCAGCTCCATGCTGAAAACCGCCGTAAAGATGAATTTCTCCGGCATCATCCGTCCGAAAGACGGCAACAAGAGCAATCTCATCAAAGCGCCGGTGGGCTACACCAAGAAACTCACGGACTATCTCATGGCATACGCCGACAACAGCGACATTGTCAAGGAGCAGCGCAGTCATCCGGACACCAACATTCTTAACGGACTCTCTTTCAAGGCTACCACCGATGAAGAGAAAGCCAATGATGTGAAGAAATACTTTTCCTCGCTGGGCATTTCCGACAAAGCGAAGATTTTCACCTCCCTCTGGAACGTGATTTCCGAGAAGGATCCGGAATCAGCCCAGAAGATGGTCACCGCACTGCGGCAGATGTTCCCGGACATTGCCTCCACACCCGCGCAGGACTTTGACCTGCGGAATCTGAGTGAAGAAAAGCGCGCGTCGATTTTCGATCTGTTCCTCCAGGCACCCGACCAGCAGATCTTAGTCAACCTGTATGACAAATACATCATGTCTGTCACCCTTGATGAAAACCTGAGTCTTATGGGTGTCGTGAACAAGGACACCCCCTCCTCTATTGACATCTATGCCGACAGCTTTGAAAGCAAAGACGCCATCACCCACTGCATTGAGGACTACAACAAAACGGTTGACGAAGAAGACCAGATCACCTACACCGATTTTGTTGGTCTTCTGATGTCCTCCATCACCACCATCATCAACGTCATTTCCTATGTTCTCATCGCCTTTGTGGCGGTTTCGCTGATCGTCTCATCTATTATGATCGGCATCATCACCTACATTTCGGTTCTGGAGCGCACCAAAGAGATCGGTATTCTTCGAGCCATCGGTGCCTCGAAGCGAAATATTTCCCGGGTCTTCAACGCCGAGACATTCATCATCGGTCTGTTTTCGGGAGCCATGGGCATTGGCATTTCGCTGCTCCTGCTCCTCCCGATCAACGCCATCATTCACGCCATTGCACAGAACGACAACGTCAACGCCATTCTTCCCTTCACCAACTGTCTCATCCTGATTCTGTTAAGTGTTCTACTCACCCTACTCGGCGGCATCATCCCCTCTCACAAAGCCGCCAAAAAAGACCCCGTCACCGCCCTCCGCACCGACTAACCGGCGGCGCAGAGCCTGCGCACCCGTGTCACGCTGCGGCACCTCGCCGCTGTGTTGTCACGCTGCGGTGCCCCGCCGCTGTGTTGTCACGCTGCGG
>ONEU01000151.1 GCA_900316925.1 uncultured Eubacteriales bacterium | reverse complement strand
CGCATAGGTGGTCGAGGCTGGAGCACAGGGGTGCTGTACGATGACAGCCGTACCCAGGAGTATCTCCGCGGCGCTCACGCTGCCGGCATCAAAGTGGGCGTTTACTTCTATTCCACCGCTATAAATCCCTATGAAGCGGTGGAAGAGGCAAGTGTGGCGCTCAAAGCGGTAGGGGGGATCTCTCTGGATTACCCGATCTTCATCGATATGGAGTACTCCGGGGACTATCCCTCCGGGCGCGCTGACCGCCTTTCGGCCAGCCAGCGCTCTGAGATCGCAGTTGCGTTTTGCGAAACGGTCCGCAACAGCGGTTATCGTCCCGGTGTTTACGCCGGACAAAACTTTTTGAAGTCTGCAATCAACTACAGCTCCATATCCGGCTATACCATCTGGCTTGCCAGCTACACCAGGGACAATCAGCTTCCCAATTATTCCAATCGCTACGACATCTGGCAGTTTACCGACCGGGCCTATGTGGACGGGATGGACGGCGGTGTGGATATGAATGTGATCTTCTGATGGAGTGATGCGAAAAAGCTCCTGTGTTCATGAACACAGGAGCTTTTTCTGGTTTTTCCGCAGGGTTTACTTATGCGCTTTGAGGAGTGGAATCACTCCTTGGCGGAATTCTGCTGATTCTCGGACAACTCCGACTCAAAGCTTGCTTCCTCGTAAGGAGCGCTCTTTTTGCCGAACTGTTTTTTCTTCTTCTGCAGGACCAGGAACGCCGCGATGACAGCCAGCAGAAGGGCGGAAGCAATCAGGAGAATGATAAAGAGGGTGCTGTTGGATTCGTCACCGGTACGGGGCTGCTTGGAATCATTCTGGGGCGTGATACCCTGGGTGATGGTCAGCTTGCCGTCGATCTTGGTGATGTTGTAGTTTTCGGTGACATCGGCGCCCTTCGCGTCGATGATGTGGACCTCGGTGACTTTCTTGACATAGGTTCCCACATTGATGACACCGTTGGTGACAAGGTTGCCCTTCGCGTCCGTAACGGTAAACTTGACGCCGTCTTTATCCCGGAACTTGTGACCGCTGACCAGGGAGGTGGCCTTAACATTGTTGTTCACAAGGGCCTTGCCGTCATAAGTCTTGCTTGCGGAGACGGCTTCCAGGGTCAGATCGAATTTCTTGACGGTCAGGGTGGCGTTGGCTGCGGTGATCTTATACTTGTCGGGGCTTACGTCGGAGCCGTTCTTGTCCTTGATGGTGACGACGGGCACGATGGTGTAGGTACCGGCATTGGTTATCTCATCAAGCACCTGGTCGCCCTGCTTGATCTGCAGCTTCACGGAGGCTACATCGCCGTCCAGGAGGCCGCTGATGTTATAGCCGCTCTGATCCGGCTTGCGGGCGGTTCCGTCATAGGTCCAGGACTGATCCTTCGTTGTCACGGCAACGGGGATATTGGTCTTCTCGCTTACGTTGATGGTCAGCTTCCCGTCGACCGTTTTGATCGTGTAATTTGCGGTCACGTCCGCACTGCCGTTGTTCGTGTCGACGATCCGGACCGCGTTTTTATCGATGCTGGTAACAAAGGTCTCTTTGCCGCTGCCTTTGACGAAGTCACCCCGCAGCTCATGGCCGGAGAGAAGGCCTTCAGCCTTGTAGCCGTGCTGGAATTTCTTGTCCGCCGTAGCGCAGTCTTTCGCCTCGATGACCTTGTTGCCGTTGGTGGTCACGGCGCCGGTGATGGCGGTAATGGTAACGGTGCGCGCAGTCACGGTGATCTTGCCGGCATTGTCGTTATCGATCGTGACGGCGTATTTGCTCTCCGTTACATCATTTCCGTCCTTGTCCTTGATCACAAGGGAGGAGATCCTGCTCGGAACAGGGGAGGCGGTCACGTCGGTGCTACCGCCTTCAAAGCTCACCAGGATGCTGTCGCCCTCGGCCAGAGCACCCTTGGTGATCTCGCAATCATTTGCGGTGATGAGGCTTCCGGAGTACTCCGCGGTGCGGTCCTTGGAGCGGATCGTGACGGCGATCTTCTCCGGGGGAGCAGGGGGCTCCACGCCTTCGCTCTCCCGATATGTGATCTCATAGTTCTCCGTGTTGTCGGTTTCACCGTTTTTGATGACGGCACCGGAAGGAACGGCAACGTATTTTCCATCCTCGGTCAGACGGACCGTGAGCGTTACAGACGCAATGCTGTCGCCCTCGTTCAGCGTACCGGAGAGATCGTAGCCGTTTGCCACATATTCATCGCCGTCTGCGATGGGGGCTTTTGCGGTAATGGTGATCTCTGTCTTGACGGGAATCACATCCGGATCAGGCGTCACAACGGGATCGGGAGTGATCTCGGGATCGGGAGTGACCTCGGGATCGGGAGTGACCTCCGGCTTTTCCACAGGTTCGCTGGGAACATATTTGAGCGCATAGTTTTCGGTGACGTCTTTGTCGCCGTGCTTGATCACGGCGGAGGAAGGAGTGCAGATAAACTGTCCATCCTGTTCGCTGACAGTCAGCGCGACCTCATCGATGGTGTCTCCTTCGGCAAGCTGCCCTTGATAACTGTAGAAGTTGGGAACAAAACCGTCATCCTGCTGTACGGGAACATTGGCGAGGATGGTGATGATGGGCTTCCAGGCAGCCTCAACGCGGCAGTCTGCAAAGGGGAGAAACGTCTCTCCGGGGTTCAGGGTAAGGGCGGCGCCGTTCTCGTAGCGGACGTTCCATTCGGAAAAATGTTTTGTCTCCGTATCTTCGGGAGCATCGCCGGCGGTATAGGGCTTACCGAAGGCAAGCTTGTTTTCCGTGCCTTCGGACTGGCTGTCTAAGACCTCGGTAACCGTGATTTCCGCCTCGGGATCAACAAGGGACAGGACTACTGTGATCGTGTATACCTGGGGGTCTGCCGTAGAGAAGGACGAAAACAGGTCTTCATTGAAGATTGCCTTCTTTTCATCGATGACCGTGTCCTCGGTCTCATCTTCCTCGGCGGCCAGAGCTTCGGCCTTCAAAGTGAGACTTGCATCCTTTTTGCTTGCAGTGAAGGGCAGTACTTTCGTTTTTGCGTCGTCCTTCAGCTCATCTCCGCGTAGGTAGGCCTGGGAAACAATAAAGCCCTCGGGCGGAGTAATGACCAGGTCGTTTTTGAGCAGGTCACTCATGACGACAGAGCCAGGCATGCGGGTCATCGGAACGCTTTTCTTTTCAGAATCGTCGCTGGGACCATTCTCTTCCAGCAGAATAGAATAGGGCTTTGTGTTCAGCAGCTCCGTTTCCTTCTCGGCGGGGACGGGGATCAGTTTTTCCTCAGCTTCTTTATCCGGGTTCAAAAGAAAGAGCTCATAGACGAGAGACTCCTTTCCGGAGACCCTTGCCTCATCATCTGCAAACCCCAGGCTGCCGGCAAACTGGATCGAGAATACCAAAATCAGCAGCAGGCTCAGCATGGTTTTCATTGCTTTCTTCATTTGGGTTCACCTCACAATGTAAAGGGTAGTGTGCTCAATGGATGGGAACGAGTTTTCCCTGAACGACGTAACGGGCGTCATAGAATTCATAAGAGCAGGTCGAGAGAGTAATGATATGGTCTTCGGAGTTCAGCTCTACGTCTGCCTGGAAATCCGACTGTGATGCCATGCGCTTCAGGTAGCTGTCGTATGCTTCAGGACTGTCAAAGGAAAAAGTGTAGGTGTCGGAATCCGCGTCGGTCAGATACGCGGCAAAGATTTCGACACGATAGTTCATGTCTCTGGTGCTGAGGTACATGATGGGATGCTCCCGGTAGTAGTTGACGTTCGTGTAGTTGACGAGACTTGCAAATTTGGAGCCATCCTGCATGTGATGACCGTAGATCACGGTGTTTTCGCTGGAAAAATCACGGTTGCAGTTGCAGTCAACAAACAGGGAGCCGCTGAGGCTTCGGGTGCCGTCCAGGAAGTGGTCCAGGTAAAACTCGTTGTTGTCTGCCTCGACTACACCATAATCGATAGGCGTTGAAGGGCTGTAGATCCAAGCAACGGCATCGGGATAATCTGAGAAGAACTTATCGAGATCGTACATGCTGTTGAGCGGAGAAATCTCATCGTCAAGCTTGATCGCGTCTTCTGTTTCGGTTGAGTAGACACGGGGAGTAGGGGAGACGGCCTGCTTAATGGAATACTCGGTAGCGGCGCCGCTGTCCTTTACCCTGGCCTCTTTGTGTTCGAGCTTGTCAGTAATGAGCTTGTAAGCGCTGAAAATCATGACGCCTACCAATGCACCGGATACGATAACAAGCAGAAGCTGTACATATTTTTTCACGCAACAGCCCCCTTTCCTTTGCTATGGCCCCATTATAGTACAAGAGTTTCAAAAAAGAAACATAAGAAGTCTTAAGAATGGCCGAACGGTCTGGAAGGTCCAGGCAACCATGGAAAACACATCCATAATAAAACACAGACAGGATTGCTCCTGTCTGTGTGCTGGAGGCGCCACCCAGATTTGAACTGGGGAATCGAGGATTTGCAGTCCTCTGCCTTACCACTTGGCTATGGCGCCATATAACATTTG
>ONEU01000013.1 GCA_900316925.1 uncultured Eubacteriales bacterium | reverse complement strand
TCGATGGTGATCCGAAGAGCTACAGACAGTCTCCTGCGGCGCTGTGAAAGCAAATTCCTCTCGGAGGCTTCACAGTTTGTCTCTATGACGGAATATCTGCATTACCGCCAGTTCCGGAAAAACGTCCAGAATACCCTCCAGGATAAGCTCGATCATCGGTATATCCTCTTTTATGATGAAACCGGGATACATGAAAACGGTAATGTGCTGTTCCGCTATTTCTCACGACACAATAAAAATGAAAAGCTTGAGGTCTTTTTCAGTGCAAGGCGGGGTTCGGTGGAGTATGAGTATTTTGTCGGCTCCGATTATGAAAACATTCTTGAGACCGGCTCTAAAAAAGCCAGGCTGATCGCTCTGTGTGCGGATGTGATCGTGGCTACGGACTGTGATGTCTATGAGGCTCTCGGCTTCCATCAGAAGGATCTGCTCTTTCTGAAGGATCTGTTCCATGCGAAGATTATCTCCGTGAAGAACTTCTTTATGACCTACGCTTCCGCTCAGTTCGATAACCGCCTCAGAGATAATATCCAGATGTTTTTCTGCGCTTCCGAACGGGAAAAGCAGCATATCCTCAAGAGTGTCTATGACTATGATGAAGCAATGGTGAGCATCAGCGGGTATCCTTTGCTGGATATGCTGCATAACCAGAAAGAAAAACTCATCCTCGTTGCTCCGTCGGAACGCCGGCAGTTCTGCATCTATGAAAATTCCGAGCACTACCGTTTCTCGGAAAGCCGTTTCTTCAAGCTCTATAACGCTATCCTGACAGATTCCGAGCTGCGCCGCCGATTAAAGGATTATGGCTATGAACTGGTACTGCTGCTGCCTCCCTCCATTAAGAAATTCAGCAGGCTGTTTTATTCGGATAAGTACATCAGGGTCTGCGGGTTTTCTGCACAGGAGGAACTGCAGCTTGTCAATAAGGCGGTTCTGCTCGTTACCGATCATTCCGATCTGCAGTACCGCTTTGCTTACTTGAATAAACCGGTGATCTACTATTATCCGCATGGCTTGCCCATTCAGCAGGAGTATAAGGATGAGGGTCTTGCCAAAAACAGCTTCGGCGAGTTGTTCTTCGACCATGAGCACCTCATCGAGTACCTGAGCAGCCACATGCAACAGGGGTTCCCTCAGTCCGAGTCCGGTGCAAAAATGTGTGAGTCCTTTTTCCGCTTCCATGATTCCAATAACTGCAAACGTCTTTATAAACAGATCCTCCTTACGTTCTTCCGGGAGATTCTATAACACTATTCAAAAAAGCCGGGACTGCTGCTTTACGATCAGCAACAGTCCCGGCTTTACATATTTGTTTTTCGACGACACGATCGCCCTATCCGAGCTGCAGAAATTCCAGGAGCCTTGTCCGGTTTGATGGATCCACAAAACAATAAAATGCCAGAAAGACCAGTGCCGCCGAAAGCAGCAGGGTCATCCAGATCAAAAAGGCACGGCAGTAGGCTTTCTTGTGAGGAGTTGCATTTGGTCGGAATGCATACACCAGAGCTGCAACCAGATTGATGACCGGCAGCATCAGCAAAAGCTGCAGGACAAATGTCGAAGCAGTCGTCGGCGGTTTCTCCGTTCTGGCGGGTGCCGGGGGCAGCGGAGGCTGCTGGCTTTCCGCTGCCTGAGAAAGCAGCATTTTGGTCCTGTCTGCTGCCTGTCGGTTCAGCCGTGCCAGCTGCTGTTCGGTAAATACCTTCCTGAAGGGCGGCCGGCACATGGCTTCCAGTTCCGATGCGGTTTTCTCCCTCCGGTAAAGCTCCTCTGCCACCTCATAGATGATCCCGGAGGACGCCGGCAAAGGACGTATCGGACGGCTGGCTGACGGGTCTGTGTTTGTCCTTACATACTCCCGCCCTACCGGAATGTACACATTGCGTTCCGGGGTGTGATAGCCCGGCAGCGGTACCGGCGGACGGTCGCGACGGGCAGCTTCATCCGTTTTGCCATCCTGCCCGGTGTTTTCGGACTTCCGGAGTGGTGTGATGAGTTTCAGGGCGGGAGGGTCTTGTGCATTTTCTTCTTTTTCCGGCGGAGCGCTGTATGTACTGCGACTCTGCTCGGTTTCGCTGTCATTTGTGGTGTCCTGCGGTGCTGTCTCCAGGGCGGATGTGCCGCAGGAGGTACATACCGTCTGGTTTTCAGGAATCTCCTGTTTGCAGTGTTGACAGATCATGCTTTTCCTCCGATATGACAGTTTCAGCAGAAGGATATCGGAGCGGTTCTTTTCTTCAGAACCGGTTCATCACCAGGCCGGTAATGAGCTTGGGATAGAAATACGTCGATTTCTGCGGCATCTTCTCTCCCGCTGCCGCTACATCGCGGATTTCCGTGACGCGTGTGGGATTGAGGATGAAGGCGCACTGTGCCTTGCGATCCTGTACAGCGGCGATGGCGTCATCAAACTGCTTGACATACGTCAGGTTGATCTGCTTTGCCATATTCTCGGCATCAATGCCGAACACCTTCTCCAGAACCAGGGTGTGCAGCACCGTGACATCCAGTCCTCGGAGTGCGTCACTTTTGTCAGGTAAAAGCGATGCAGTGGCATTTTTGTCTTTCAGCACCATCAGCGAGTAGCTGTCGCCGCCGCAGTAGAAGGCAAAGGCTTTCTCTCCCTTCTCATACAGTGCTGCCAGTTTCTCTTCTGCAGCTGCAATATCCGGCTCCTCCGAGATGTCAAAATAAGCGCGGCAGCCTTCCAACAGCTCAGCCTTATCAAAATGCGGCAGGTCTCTCACTAACCGGTGCGTCGGCAGCACCAGAAGTCCCGGATGCTCCATGTCCACCAGCATCATCATCACATAGTCACGGGATTCTCCGCCGATGCCGTTCTCCCTGCAATAATTGCGATAGTTCAGGGCAGTTTCATAGCGGTGGTGCCCGTCGGCAATGTACAGCTTTTTGTCTGCAAATGCCTGGCAGATGGTGGAAATCTCCTGCTCGTCTGTCACGATCCACAGGCGGTGGGTCACCTGATCGGTGTCTGTCAGCTCATTCACCGGCGTGTCTGCCGACAGCTTATCCAACTGTGCGGTGATCTCATGCTGCGGATCCATATAGAGCGAGTAGATCTGACTGAAATTGCAGTTAGTGGCTTTCATCAGATTGAAGCGGTCTTCCTTTGCCTTCGATAGCGTCTCTTCATGCGGCAGTACCACTCCCTTTGAAAACTCCTCTAACTTGACGCGCACGATGCAGCCCTTGAATTTCCTGCTGATACCATTCACTACGAACTCTTCTTCGTAGATGTAGATGGCATCACGGTCATCCTGCCGGAGGATTCCCTGTTCCAGCCATGTTTGCAGAGTCTCACCTGCCTCTTCATAGGGTCTCTCGCCTTTCGGCAGCTCCAGACGGATGATATTGTAGGGATTCTTTTCCAGATACTGTGCACGCTGTTCCTCGCTGATGATATCATAGGGCGGGCACACCAGTTCTTCGATCATTCCTGCTGTTTCTGTATGGAATCGCAGTGCTTTGAACGCTTTGATCTCTGCCATAATGATTCTCTCCTTCTCAAATTAAGATACTCTTATTGTATCGTGATGAGAAGGAGGTGTCAATGGTTTTTACGGCGTGTGCGGAAAAAAGCTGTCCTTCCCCGTTTCACGGTCCAGACTCCATCCTTCTGCTGTGGAATTAACTATACCGCATTTTTTCTGAAAAACAGCAGGAAAAATGTTTGCGGAACACATTATTTTTGAAAAAAGAACCGCCCGCAAGAGGCAGTTCTTCATGTTTCAGGATTATTGTTCATCTAACTTCTTGATTCTCCTGATGAGCACTAAAAAGGCGATAAATGATATTCCGGCGATGATGCTGTATAATAAAACTTGACACAAGCCAATGTTTCGCTGTGGGGACGTAGTGTGTATTGATCCATTTCTCGGGATTGTGAATATGTAATTGTGTTGCTTGTCGTTGTTTCTCCTTTGTATGTATGTCACGGCCAGCATCGTTGATGCCGGGAACCGTAATGATGATCTGTCCTCTGTTATCTGTGTTCAACAACCTGTCATTCCGATACGATACCTTCAGACGTATCTCACGCGTTTCGTTAGTGTTCGAATCATATACATAATTCTGTGAATCGACAACATAACCGTTCCATTTCAGGTTGACAGCAAACCCTCCGTCTATTGGTTGATCTTCCGGCTCCTCTGCAGAGACGGTCATCGGAGTGAAAATGCCGAGAAGCATCGCCCATACGGTTAGTAATGATACTGCTTTTTTCATCATCAGAATTCTTGCTGCCTTCAATGAATGTGTTCTCATGCATATTCACCTCCTTAGTTGTTTCCATGATAGCCGGTCCATGCAGCTTTGTATTGGTTCTGTGGATACGTTCCCTGCTGTACAGCTTCTGCATAGATGGCAATATCAAAATCTTCTAACATATCTTCAGTTACGCCTTCGGCAGTACCCTTTATCTCTACATTCTGAAATAGCTTTGTTGTTTCTGCACCCGGCAGCAGTATCTTTTTGTAGTAGTAATAGCCGTCGTTGTTGTCTTTTTCCCAATCGTTACTGAAATCAGTCATCTCCGCAAAGGATGCAGCCTTTACAGTTGTAAAATCTGCCCTCATCCGTACAAAGCATGGCAAGTTTCCGGTGTTGACAGCATAGGGAGCTTTCTTAAAACTGATACCTGGTTCAAGCTTGGCCGGTTTATCAAACTCTTCCTCAACGGCCACACGAACCTCTCCGACCGTCAGCTCATTTGTAACGCTGCTCTGTGTAATGAGGTATGCGTATTCGGCGGCTTTCTGGGCTTTATACTTTTCAAAAGCGCTTCTCACTTTGTCTTCATTCGTTTTCCCTGTTTCGTTCAAAGAACCTGTCTGAATTGCATAGGCTTTGATATCAATTTCCAGTTTTGTTCCCATTGGCAGGCTGCCCTCCAAGATATTGGCAAACTGTACTGTATCAAACAAGGTAGTAGTTTCCGCTCCGGCTGGCAATTTTTGTTTGTACGCATATACACGAGTAATTGAGTTATTCGTATCTGTTGTTATCTTATCACCCGGGAGATTTATCCAATTTGTCGTATCAAAGGTATAAGTGGATAATTCCGTGAGACTTTTTGTTCCGATTGCCTCATCATCATCAACGATCTGAACCTCTGCCTTGGGGATAGTCACATCCAGGTAGGCATATAACTCATTCTTACCGGTATTTTGATCTTCGGATCTTTTGGAACGATTTGTCCGGAATCTAACACCTTTGAAGCATCATCCAGTTTACCCCATTCTGTTTCAATAATCTCAATGGAGACATCTGAAAACGTGAAAACATTGGCTCTTCTCACGGGCGTAAAGCTTAGCAAGGACAGCGTCATTCCAGCTGCTGATGAAAGAATGAGCATGATCACCAGCACTAATATTGAGATTACCCTTTTCTTTTTCG
Source organism: uncultured Eubacteriales bacterium (assembly GCA_900316925.1). GTDB lineage: Bacteria > Bacillota > Clostridia > Oscillospirales > Acutalibacteraceae > UBA1213. Next base: position 10,905 of record ONEU01000013.1, on the reverse strand, counting down.
CACTCATTTTTTCATCTCCCTGTACAATAGATGATTTTTGAAATGATGAAAAAAATACCACAAAATAATTGCACAATTTACCATACATCTGAATAAATGTCAATAATTATTTTCTAATATCCAAAAAAACGATTATTGAAAAAAATCCCACAATAGGCAATAGATGGTTATTGCCTATTGTGGGATTCAAATCATCAAAGAGAAGTTTCTGATGAAAACAGTACAGACCAAAAAGAAAACCCGCATAAACACCGTATTCCTGGTATTTATGCGGGTTTTGCTGTCATGCCGGTGGTGGGACTCGAACCCACACGCCCTCGCGGACAACAGATTTTGAGTCTGTCTCGTCTGCCAGTTCCGACACACCGGCTCATAACTGCGTATTTTATCATAGCATAAACTCTGAATATTGTCAAGTATTTTAGCACAAAAATAAAAAAATAAAAAAACTGCTCCCGGAAACCGGAAGCAGCCTGATGTGAAAAATCATATACAAGGGGTAACTCATCTCCACATCATCCATATTATAACGTGAAATTGTTTCGCCGTCAAGAGTTCTCACGGAAAACTTCTCGTTTTTAAAAATAATCATCGAAGTGTGATAAAATCAATCAACATAAATTAGAATTTTTGTTAACATTTAATGTAATTTCTAAGTGGAATGATGGCACCTATATCATATAAGGGCTCTTGGGATAGTGAAATGATATCAACATTGTGTAAATTTGTGAATGCTTGTATTGCTTCATTATCGGGGTGACACGCTAAATTGCCGCTGAATGCCAGCAAATTTGGTGATAGCAACCCACAGCATCCGCCAATGAACCCGTATGCGTATCCGTCCAGCCGGATATGGCCGGGGCGGATCGTCAGTACGTCGATCCCCGCTTTGGTACAGTTGCGGCTGATGGATGGATCAGAGGTGATGACGGCATTTTCGCTGACTACGGCTGTACAGCAGCCGGCATACCGCTGGCGTGTGGGAATGATATGCTCGTGGGTCAGCAGTTCGGGCGCAGTCGTCCCGGGATGACACAGCAGGCGGTTTCCCAGATAACAAACATTCAGCAGCGGTGCTTCTGCGGTGACCGGATGCTGTGTAAAGGTCACCGCTGTTCCTTCGGAGCGCAAAAGCTTTACAGTCGCTTCATCCATCTGCGAGGCAACAAGCAGTTTGCCGCCGCCGCGGTCACACACCCCCATATCGGCGTGCCACGCTTCGGCTCCCTGGATATACGGAAGTCTTTGCGGTGAGATCGTGCGGATCCCCATCCGGTGCAGGGCTTCGATGACGGCAGACTTTACGGCGGAGACGATGACACAGCTTACGGGGCCTGCGGGTAGATTTGGTTTTTCAAGAAACTGTTCGGACATGATCTCACCGTCTTACATGGCTCTGAGGGCATCGACGGGTTTCAGTGCGGCTGCTTTCCGGGCTGGATAAATGCCGAATACTACGCCGATGACCAACGAGAACAGAATGACAAGGATCATTATAGCAAATGACGGCGTCAGCGTCAAGCCTGCCAGAGCTGCTCCGATCCAGGAAAGCAGTAGTCCGACAAGAATCCCGATGCCGCTTCCTGACAGGGTGAGGATTACGGCTTCGGTGAGAAATTCCAGGATGATGTCACCACGGGATGCACCGAGCGCTTTCTTGATACCGATTTCCCGGGTGCGTTCCGTCACGGCTACCAGCATCACATTCATAATGCCCAGTCCTGCGACCAGCAGCGAGATCACGCCCACACAGGTGAGCACAACCGTGAAAATCGAAATGATGCGGCTGATGCTCTCTTTCTGCTTTGACAGATCCGTGACGGTATAGGCGCCCTTGATGGGAGAGCCGCGTTCGATGGTTTTCAGAATGGTGCTGCCAGCTGTTTCGCTGTCGTAATCCGACTTGAGCTTGACGGCAATCTGCGTGTAATTGCGGCTGTTCAGATTCTCCTGCATGGTTGTGTAGGGAACATAGACAAAATTCGGGATATAGCTGCCCATCATGTTCTGCAGAAGGCCGCTTCCTGTTTTGATGACACCGACGATCTTATACTCTGTTCCGGTGCTGCCGCTGTTGATGAGGATCCTCTTCCCCGTTACCTGCTCGGTGCCAAAGCAGCTCCTGGCGAGAGTCTGGTCAATCATGCAGCAGTGCGACGAGGACGACAGATCTCCTGCATTCAGGAATCTCCCGTGCAGGAGCTGGAGGTTGATCACATCCTTCGCCATTTTATCAATCCCCCACAGAAAGATCGGATTCTTCTTGTCGTGCAGATAGGCTTCGGTGGATTCAAACATCAGAGGCATGGCGTAGTCCACAAAGGAGAGCTTCTGGATGGCGTTCAGTTCTTCCCCCGCCAGTGAGGCGGATTGTTTTTTCAGGGTGATGGACAGACCGCCCATGCCCAGACTGTCCACTTCGCTGAGAAATGCCTGGTTGCCGCACTGGCTGATCTGATGGATGAGGATGACCGAAGCCACTCCGACGACGATCCCCAGCAGTGTCAGGGACGTTCTTCCCTTCTTGCGGAACAGGACTTTGATGGAATGAATCAGCGTGTCAAGCATGGGGTTCCTCCGTTCTGAGCTTCTGACCGTCATAGGTATGGTCAGCGTTGAGAATCACACTATCCCCCTCCCGGAGCCCTTCAAGGATCCGGATGCCCTCCTTGTACTCCGTGCCCGTTGTGATACGCTGCAGACTGACCTTCCCGTCCTTTGCCAGATAAACATAATCTCCCTCGTCATCTGTGCGCACAACTTCATAAGGCAGCACCAGTACATGGTGATCCGTTGCGGTGATGATCGTGCAGGAGGCGCTGTACCCTACCCGCAGTCCCTCGTTTTCTGGCTCCGTCAGGGTGATGGTGACCTGTACGGTGGTGTCTTTTCCGGTCAGACCGTTTGTCTGCTCCGCCTGGTCTGCAATCGCCGTGACTTCGCCGCTGAAATGCTCGTCCGGCAGAGCGGTAAATACGATCTCCGCTTTCTGTCCGGTGTGGATCTGTTCAATATAGCTCTCGTTGATTTCCACCGGTATTTCCATGGTCCGGCTTTCCGTGAGCTTCAGGACAGCGGTATCCTTTTCAAGCAGTTCGTCTCCGTGTGCGGATAATCCGTTCACCGTGCCGCCGGCGGGTGCATTCACGGTTTCCAGCGTGCAGTGCTGTTTTGCCTGCTCCAGGAGTGCGGAGGTGTCCGTTTGTCCCGAAAGACCTCCGAGCAATGCCTCCAGTCCTTGTGTACCGCCGTAGGAGTGAAGGAGCGTCAGATAGGCATCATCCATCTGATAGTAGGAAAACAGCGGATCCCCCTCTGAGACCTCATCCCCGTTCCGGACAAAGCTCTGTCCGAAAATGCCGGCATGATCGACCCGCACCGGTCTTCCCGCTTTATACTGCAGCTTGCCGGAGGCGGATACGGTGTGATTCATGTCTTTCGCCTTGACAGAATAGATCTCTGCTTCCAGAACATTGCTGTCGGCAATAAAACCCGGCAGCACGATTGTCGCGAGTGCCAGTAATGTGGCTGAGAACAAGATAAGATATTTTTTCATCTGCGTCATCTCCCTGTTTTAGTATGGCAGGAATTGCGGAAATTATCAGTTTTTTTCGTATTTCATTATTCTGGAAGAAACAGGTACCGGAGCTTTTCTGTTTCAAATAGCCTTTTATGGTTGTGAGAATGAATTTGTGGCATTTTGCTGCAAGTTATTTCCCTCAGCGAATTTTGGAAAGGGGTCTGAGAAAATACTTTTTTCGCCAGAAAAGATTTTCCCTGGTAACTGAAGGGTCATAAGTGCACGGAAATCCATCTTAAAAAATCCTTGCCTGAAAGTTCATGCGAATGCTTTGTCAACAACGATGAGAAGTAAGTGTTTACCAATTGCGGTAAGTTTTTTCTCGCAGCGAATTTTGGAAAGGGGGCCGGGGAAAACCTTTTTTTCGCCAGAAAAAGGTTTTCCCTGGTAACTGGCAGGTCAAAATTGATTTTGTTATTGATTCTTGACAATTATTATGGTAAGATAGGGGTATTCAAAGAAGAAATGGGTTGATAATTATGATCGCTGTGATTGATTACGGCGCCGGAAATTTGCAGAGCGTGGTCAAAGCACTGCATTTTATCGGCTGTGATAGTGTGATTACAAACAATAAACAGGAGCTGCTCCAGGCAGACGGTGCGATTCTTCCGGGAGTCGGCTCTTTTGCGGATGCCATGGATTGCATGAATCAATCCGGTGCGACGGATGCGGTTCTGGAATTCATCAGAACCGGGAAACCGCTGCTGGGAATCTGTCTGGGACTGCAGCTTCTGTTTGACGGCAGTGAGGAAAGCCCCGGTGTCAAGGGACTCGGACTGCTCAAGGGCAGTATCACCCGTATCCCGAACCAGAACGGTACGCTTAAAATCCCTCACATGGGTTGGAATTCCCTCGCCATCACGGAACAGGATGGTCTGTTCAGGGGTGTGACAGGTGAACCCTATGTGTATTTCGTTCATTCGTATTATCTCAAGGCAGATGATCCGTCCATTGTGGCGGCCAGAACAAGCTACGGTGTGGAGATCGACGCTTCGGTGCATCAGGATAACATCTATGCAACCCAGTTCCACCCCGAAAAAAGCGGCAGGGTCGGCCTGCAGCTTTTACAGAATTTCGTGGATATTTCCGGGAGGTGAGCGCCATGTATGCAAAGAGAATGATTCCTTGCCTGGATGTCAAGGACGGCCGTGTGGTCAAGGGGACGAGCTTTGTAAACCTGCGGGATGCCGGTGATCCGGTAGAATGTGCGAAGCTCTATGACCGGGAAGGTGCCGATGAGCTTGTGCTGTTGGATATTACCGCGTCCAGCGATGCACGCAACATCATGGTGGATATCGTCAGAGCTGTGGCGGACAGCGTTTTCATCCCCTTTACCGTTGGCGGAGGTATCCGCACGGTGGATGATTTCACGGCAATCCTGCGGGCCGGTGCTGACAAGGTTTCCGTGAACTCGGCGGCGATCAAGCGTCCGGAAATCATCAATGAGGCGGCCTATAAATTCGGCAGTCAATGTGTGGTTACTGCCATTGACGCCAAACGGCGTGATGATGCCAGCGGTTGGGACGTTTACATCCACGGCGGACGTATCAATACCGGTATTGATGCAGTAAAATGGGCGGTGGAAGCCGAAAAGCGCGGCGCCGGTGAGATTCTGCTGACCAGTATGGACTGCGACGGCGTGAAAAATGGCTATGATCTGGGGCTGACCAGGGCTGTTTCGGAAAACGTGGGGATTCCCGTGATCGCTTCCGGCGGTGCGGGTAAACTGGAGCATTTCTATGACGCCTTTACAGACGGAAAGGCCGATGCTGTGCTCGCCGCTTCCTTGTTCCATTTCGGCGAGATTTCTATTGGCGAGCTGAAACAGTATCTGGAATCACGGGGGATCTCCGTGCGAAAAACCTGAGTTCTGAATAATAGTATGATACCCGATCTCCCTGTTGATACAGAGAAATCGGGTATTTTTTGTGATGATGCGTTTTTGCACTGCATACACATCATTGAGGTGATGTGTCGTGTGGGCAATTATAGCGGGTATCCTGACAAAGCTCTCGTTCCTCTTCATCCTTCATGTCAAGGGGGCCGGGGCGTTTCCGAAGCCGCTGTCTGACAAGCAGGAACAGGAGCTGCTCCGGCAGAGCAGCCGCGGGGATCTTTCCGCAAGAAATCAACTGGTGGAGCATAATCTCAGGCTGGTGGCGCATATTGTGAAAAAATACTATCACACCGGCGCCGATCCCGATGATCTGGTGTCCATCGGGACGATCGGGCTGATCAAGGCTATCAACACGTTCAATGATGAGAAAAGTATCAAGCTCTCGAGCTATGCCTCACGGTGTATCGAGAATGAGATTCTGATGTATTTCCGCGGTACCAAGAAAAATGCCCTGGATATTTCCATGAATGAGGAGATCGACTCCGATGCGGACGGTAATTCCCTGACGCTGAGTGACATGATGGCGGTGGAGGATACCATCGTGGACGAGCTGGATACCAAGCTCAAGGTCGAAAAGCTGTCAGGGTACATCCGGGAAGCCCTGACACCGCGTGAAGCGCTTATTATCCGGATGCGATACGGTCTGGATCACAGAAAGCCCCTCCCCCAGCGTGAGGTCGCAGAGAAACTCAGGATCTCGCGTTCCTATGTGTCGAGAATCGAGAAAAAGGCGCTGCTCAAGCTGCGACGCTGTTATGAAAGAAGCGGGAAATGAAAAACCGACAGGAGAAATCTCCTGCCGGTTTTTGTCTTAATCTGGTGCGTTCGATCAGGTTGCAGCTTTGACCGTAACGGTAAAGTCTTTCTTTACCACGTTGCCTTTCTGATCCTTGGCATTTACACGGACGGTGTACTTTGTAGCGTAATTGGGCTTGATTCTGACAGTCGTATTGGTGCTGTAATCCTGACCCTTCTGCCACTTGGATACAGAGCTTCTCTTGTACCAAACAGCATACTGATAAGGAGCTGTACCGCCGGATGCGGATGCCTTTACAGTAACGGTGCTACCTTTGGTGATGGTGGTTGCGGAAATGGTTGAGGTGTTGGTAAAGTCGGGCTGAACGTTTACGTTGAGTGTCTTCTTGGTAACCTTACCCTTTGCATCCTTCACCTTTACGCAGATGTTATAGGTGCCGCTGTTCTTCGGGGTGACAGGGATAGAAGTGCCGATTGCAAAGCCCCTTGCGGTTGACCAGGCAGAAGTGGTGGACTTCTTGTAATATACAGCGTACTGATACGGAGCTGTGCCGCCGGTTGCGGAAGCATTCACGGTCACGCTCTGACCCTTGGTGATGGTGGTTTTGGACAGTGTAGAGGTGTTCTTCAGAGCTGCCGGTGCAGTGATGGTGATCTTGAAGTTCTTGTCCTTCACGGTGCCGTCAGCATCCTTGGCCTTTACTCTGACGTTATAGGTTGTGGCGGTCTTCGGTGTGACCTCAACGCCCTGGTTGCTGCCGTACTTCTGGACACAGGTCCAGCTGGAGCTGTCAGTTCTCTTGTAGAATACCGCAAACTCGTAGGGAGCAGTTCCGCCGGAAGCAACGCCCTTGACAAAAATGGACCTGCCCTGAACGGCGCTGTCAGCTGAAATGAAGGAATCATTGGTGAGTGCCTTCACGACATCAACGCTGAAGTCCTTATTGGCAACCTTGCCGCTGGCATCCTTTGCCTTCACGCGGATATCATAGGATACGGCTCTCTTCGGAGTGACTGAAACAGTAGTGTTTGCCTTGAAGCTCTGTATGCAGGTCCAGGTGGTTGTTCCGGTGACCTTGTAGAATACTGCATACTGATAAGGTGCGGTAGCGCTCTCTGCATTGCAGAATACCTTCACGCTCTCGCCGAGCTTCACAGTATCTGCTGAGATAGCAGAAATGTTGTGGAAGGCAGCAGCCTTTACAGTGATTGTGCAGGTTGCTTTTGCGGTGCCGGATGCAGCGGTGATCGTTGCGGTGCCGGCCTTTAGAGCGGTTACATTGCCCTTTGCATCAACCTTTGCGACGGTTGCGTTGGAGCTGGTCCACTTCAGGGTGGATACGGCATCCTCCGGTCCTGTGGTGGGAATCAGCGTAATGATCTCATCTGCTGTCAATGTTGCGGATGTCTTGTTGAGGCTGATGGTGCTTGCAACAGGTAAAATGTCATAAGCATAGGACAGGGTGCCCTTGAAGCCATTCTTGCCCACAACCTTGATGGTGTAGACGCCGGCTGCCTTGCTGTCCTTGTTGGAATAGGACAGGGTATAATCGGTGTTCTCAACCAGCTGCTTGCCCTTATAGCTCAGCTTCATCTTCGGAACCTGTGCAGTACCGTTGGCGGTAAAGTGAGTCTTGTCAAGCTCGATGTTGCAGAACCTGATCTCTACTCTCTCCAGAGCGGCAACAGGATCTCTCTCCTCTGTTTCCTTACATACGGAGCAGGTATACAGAGTGTAGCCGTCTTCTGTGTAGGTGGGAGCAACTGTCTTGGTCTTGACGAAGGTGTGTTCAACAAGTGAAAGCACTTTATCGGTGGTGTTGCCACAGATGTCACACTTCACGGAAGCAAGACCTGTTTCAACACAAGTGGCTTTCTTCTTGACGGTTTCGGTCTTTGTGCCGTCATGGTTACAGTAAATGCTGAAATATGCAATGGCTTTGCCGGTGTAATTGCCCTTACCGGTAATGGTGACGATGCCTTCGCCTACTGCCTTATTGTTGGCATAGGTTACGGTGTAGTCAACGTCCTTTACCAGGGGAGAACCAAGCTGTACAACGTGTACAGTGGGGGTAATGCCGCTGACCTTGTTGTTTGCGGTAAGCTTCTGGTTAGCGATGGCGTCAACCGTTACTTCGGGATCGTTCATCGGTCTCGGCATAATGCGGAATGTCCTGGAGATGGATCCGGTGTAGAAGCCGATACCGGTGGCGGTTACGGTTGCTGTCTGGCCGACAGTGGTATTATTGGTATATTCGAGAGTATAGTCAACATCTCTCTCCAACAGAACGCCGGTGGAGGAGTACACGGAAACCTCAGGCTCGTAGCTGGTCACATAGGGAGAGTACAGCACGTTGCCCATAGAGACGTTGGAGTTGGACATGGGATAGGTAACGTAAAGAATACAGGAATCAGACTTGTTGCCGGACTTGACGGTAACGATTGCCTGACCGATGGAACGAGCGGTGATCTTACCGTTATCGTCGATGGTGGCGACATCTTCGTTGTCGATGGACCAGGTGAGTGCTACGTCAGTGACGGCTACATCTCTCTCGTTCTTCACCGCTGCGGTGAGTACCTTGGAGGCGGTATTGTCCCTGCCGAGAGCAACCTCTGCTCTGGGGAGATCGCCGCCTGCCTGGATGGTCACATTCTTGATCATCACGCTGGAGGTGGTGAAGGCTGTCAGAGAGGTGGACAGAGAATAACCGGATGCGGTGTACATGGTGATGACGGAGGAACCGTTGCCGACTGCCTTCAGGTTACCGCTGTTGTCGATCTTGAAGACATCCTCGTTACTGGATTTCCAGTATTTGACGGTATCATCATGGTCGTAGGGCTGGTTGCTCTCGATGGTGATATCACCGCCGAGTGACATGGTCGTGCCGACATTCATGTACTTGTGGAAGGTGGAGCTGCCGGTGGCATTATCAATGATTTTGCCCTTGGTAGCCTTCTTCAGAACCTTCAGAGTGAAGGACTTCTTCAGGTTCGGGTTTGCATTGGAGATTGCCTGTACGGTGACCTGACCTCTTGCAAAGCCGGTGAGGGTGATCGAATCCTTTGTCTGGGAATCAATCGTGACATAGTCGCCGTTGTTCTCGCCGTTGCCGAGAACCTTCCAGTTTAGGTAATCATCCGGAGCGGTGCCGTCGGCTGCAACGAGTGAGCCATTGATGGTGATCTTCTTCTGGTCGAATACGGAAATCACGGAGCCGTTGAAAATCTCAATGATCTCGTTACCGTCCTGGGTAGAGAGCTTGATATCGGTTGAATCAATCTTCTTAGCGACGTTACAGGTGATCTTTGCCTCAACGCCGGAGTTCTTTGCCTTGGCGGTAATGATAACGGTACCGGTCTTCACACCGGTGATGATACCGGTCTGCTCGTTGGTAAATTCGCCGGTAACGCCGGACTTCACAGTAGCGATGGAGGTGTCGGAGGAGCTCCAGACGATCTCTTCATCGGCAGTAACAGGTGCCATGATGGCTTTCAGCGTGGTGGAGACGCCGACTCTGGTGGAAATCGTCTTGACCGGGAAGGAAATGGAGGTAGCCTTTGTCAGCACCTTCAGATCAACTTCTGCAAAAACGTTCTCATTCTCGGCAAAGATGGTGATCTTGGTATCGCCCTTGCCGACGGCGGTGACAAGACCCTTCTCATCAACCGTAGCTACCTGCGGGTTGCTGGACTTCCAGGTAAAGGTATCGGTTGCACCCGTCTCATAGCCGGTGCCGGTATAGGTCGGGGTTGCATTGTACTTGAACTGGAAGGTATCACCGATCTCCATAGCACTCGGAGCATTGGTGATCTTGAGCTTCTTGGCAGGGTTTTCCTTGACGATGGTAACATGGATGTACTTCGGTACATTCTTGTAGTTCGTCAGGGTGACGACCTTTGCCTTGCCCTGCTCGTCACGGCCCATGGTGATCTTATCACCCAGGTTGTAATCTCTGGGGGTCGTCTCTGTGGCCTTATACTTTGCCACGATGGTAACGGTTCCGTTTGATTTCGGGGTGAACAGACCGCTGGAGGTGATCTCAGCTTTTCTGGTTGCCTTGGGAGTCACGTCCTCTTCGCCGTTGTAGTCGCCCTCGTAAACGTGCCACTCAAATTCGTCGGTGGAGTTCGTGGGAACTTTATCAGCCAGGAACTGATACTTATGGTTGGCGATTGCCATGACGCTGCAAGCGTTGGCAAGATTGTAATCATTCAGATCAAGCTGGTTCTTCTTGGAATTGATATACACCTTCATATCCGTTGCAGGGTTGTAGGTGATGACGGTCACGGAACGATAGACCTCACCGCTCTTGGTAGTGAAATAGAGGTGTGTCGTGCCGGATTTCTTAGCCTTCCATTCCTTTTTGCCGGAATCGTTGGTCTCCCAGTAGCCGCCGAAGATGGTGGCAGTGATCTTCTCGGTGCCGCTTTCGGGGCAGATCACGCCGATATTATCGGTTGCGCCTGCTTCTCCGAAGAAACGGATCTCGTCCTTCACCGCAACACCGTTATCGTTGCTGGCTACCACCTTGATGGTCTTTCTGACATTGTGGTAAACGCTGTCTTCACCGGCTGCTTCAGAGGTATCCAGATAGATGATCGGGTTATCACTGATGTCGTTACCGTTTGCATCATAAATTCTGAGCTGTGTGGCAACGGCTGTAGAAGCGGC
>ONEU01000150.1 GCA_900316925.1 uncultured Eubacteriales bacterium | reverse complement strand
TTACCGATTGCTTCAAGGCTTATTCCACAGCGAATTTTGGAAAGGGGTCCGGGGAAAACCTTTTTTTCGCCAGAAAAAGGTTTTCCCTGGGTAGCTGGCAGGTCAAAATTGATTTCCGTGTAATTGCCGGGCAGGGTCTTGTATTTTTGGTGAAATTATGATAAGATATTAAAGAATGTACAATGACTGAGTTTTTCGACTTATCTTAATATAGAAACGGACAGACGCTTTATGTTCAAGATCACTCATCTGTTAACGAAACACAGAAGGATCATTCTGTTCCTCTGTGATATGCTGTTGTGGAATTTGTCCTACTATATGTCCTTTGCCATCCATAAAAACAATTTCTCTCTCCGCGGAGAGCAGGGAGTGTTTTTCGTGGGACTGGTGGCGGTGAATATCTGCTTCACCATGGTATTCCTGCTGTTCCGCCTGTATGACAAGCTCTGGCGCTATGCCGATATCGAGGACTTTTTCTACGCCGGCATCGCTTCCCTTTCGGCGAACCTCGTCTTTATGTCCACCATGATGATCATTGGCAACGGATATAATCTCGGTTCACGAATCTATATTACCTTTGCACTGATGTCAACGCTGTTTGTGATGATGTTCCGCATCATCTACCGGCTCAACAAGATTCTCGAACGCCGCAACTTAGCAGGCAAGGCACGGAAACGCCTGATGATCGTGGGAGCGGGTGAGGGAGCCTTGTCGGTGCTCAGCGAACTGGCAAAAGCACCCGGCAACGAGTATATCCCCGTTTGTATTGTGGACGACGACAAAGAAAAACTCCACCGCCGTATTGCCGGCGTCAAGGTGGAGGGGACGACCTTTGAGATCGCTGAATTGTGCCGGTTGCATGATATCGAAGTGATTCTGTTTACCATCTCCCAGATCAGTGTCGCCGATAAAAAACGGATCCTCGACGCCTGCGCCGAGACACATCTCGAAGTGAAGATCATCCCGAATATCTACAATCTGATGACCTCCGGCGTACCGATCACCTCGTCCATCCGTCAGGTGGAGGTGGATGACCTGCTCGGCCGTGAACCGGTCGTCTTTGATACCGAAAAATACGGCAAGTATCTCATCGGTCAGACCGTGCTTGTCACCGGCGGCGGCGGTTCCATCGGCTCCGAGTTATGCCGTCAGATTGCCTGTCTGAAGCCCAAGCATCTGATTATTCTGGATATCTATGAAAACAATGCCTATGAGATTCAGCAGGAGCTGATCCGCAAGCATGGTTCCGATCTTTCCTTTGAGGTGCAGATCGCATCCGTGCGTGACCGTCAGAAGCTGGAACACATTTTTTCTACCCGTCATATTGATGTGGTGTTCCATGCGGCGGCGCATAAGCACGTTCCGCTGATGGAGACGAATCCCGAAGAGGCTGTCAAGAACAACGTCTTCGGTACCCTGAAATTGGCTGAAACGGCTGATAAGTACCATGTAAAGAACTTTGTGCAGATTTCCACCGATAAAGCCGTTAACCCCACCAACGTGATGGGTGCCTCCAAGCGTATCTGTGAGATGATTATCCAGATGATGGATAAAAAGAGCAAGACCAATTTTGTGGCAGTGCGTTTCGGCAACGTTCTCGGCTCCAACGGTTCGGTGATCCCGCTGTTCAAGGAGCAGATCCGCACCGGCGGCCCTGTGACCGTTACCCATCCCGACATTATCCGCTACTTTATGACGATTCCCGAGGCAGTATCCCTGGTGCTGACCGCAGGAAGTCTGGCAAAGGGCGGAGAGATCTTCATTCTGGATATGGGCGAGCCTGTGAAGATCCGTGTCCTTGCCGAGAACCTGATCCGTCTGTCAGGCTTCAAGCCCCACGAGGATATCAAGATTGAATACACCGGTCTGCGCCCCGGCGAGAAGCTCTACGAGGAGCTGCTGCTGAATGAAGAGGGGATCACCAAGACCGATAACAAGAAAATCTATATCGGACGTCCGATTGAATTCAATAACGAGAGCTTCCTGCGCCTCATGCAGAAGCTCCACGACGCCGCTAAGATCAACGATAAAGACAGGGTGGAGCGCCTGGTGGAGGAGATCGTTCCTACCTTCCACCATGCCACCAATGAACACGCTGAGCTTCCTCCGCCGGAGGAGGAATGACCGTCCTTTCCACAATGACGGTGCGCCTTTTGACACAGAAGGGAGAAATCTATGAGCCAATATGATATCGGAATATTCGGCCTGTGGTACGGCCATAATTACGGCAGTATTCTGACCTATTACGCTTTGTCGCAGGTGTTTGAACGCAACGGCAGGAGCATCGCAATGATCGAGAATCCCCTGAATGCAGAGCCGGATCTGCCTCATCTGCGCCGTTCCCATCCTATCCGTTTTGCACGGAAGCATTATGAGATCACACCGCAGCTTGGTCTTGACCGGATGCACGAACTGAACCGTCTGTTTGACACCTTCGTGATCGGCTCCGATCAGATGTGGAACTACGGTCTGAGCCGTCCGTACCGGCTGTCCTATTACCTGAACTTTGCGGCTGAGGATAAACCCCGGTATTCCTGTGCCGTTTCCTTCGGACAGGAGCAGTATCAGGCGCCTGCCCCGGAGATGGATGCGATCAGGGAGGAGCTCAGACGGTTCTCGGGAATTTCGGTGCGGGATGACTTCTCTCAACGGATTTTGAAGGACGTCTTCGGCGTGGAGTCGGAGCTGATGACGGACCCTGTTTTTCTGTGCCCGAAGGAGAGCTTTGACGGGCTCATCGGGGAGGTAGAGAACCTCGCCTTTGCCCCCAAGAGTGACTACTTCTTTGCCTATGTGCTCGATCCCGATCCTGTGACCGGTGACGCTCTTTGCCGTCTTGCCGACGAGACCGATATGCCGGTTTATGTCTGCTTCAATGAGAGCGGAGACAAGCAGAGGTTCTGTGATGAGCTGCGTCTCCATTCGGAGAAGGTGACCTGCTTTGATGATCCCACCGCCCAGGAATGGCTGTATCTGCTCAGTCATGCCAAGGGCGTGCTCACGGATTCCTTCCACGGCGCCTGCTTCTCCATGATCTACAACAAGCCCTTTGTGGTGAAAAAGAATATGCGCCGGGGTGGCCGTCGTTTTGATTTTCTGCTGGACAGCTTCGGTCTCAAGGACCGCATGATTGAAAATAGCTATTTCTTCTGTAAAAAGATGATGAGCACCGATCTGAATGCCGGAGTGTCCTATCAGCTCCGCAACCGGCTCACAGAAAGCTCCTCACGGTTTATCAGCAATATCTGATACCCGGAAAACCGGAAACTGTCACACGATCTCTATGGATTCATAGGGACCGTGTGTTTTTTTATATTTGCAAAAAAGCTATTTTTGTATCTATCAGATTGACTTTTTCGTTCAAATTGTATATAATGACTTTATAATAGGTGTAGTTGTATCCATGACAATCCGAATATTCGGAAACGGATCACCTAAACCCTATCAGAACCGAGAAAACAATGAAAAGGAGTTTTTGATATGGTAAAAAGATGTCCCAACGGTCACTATTTTGACGGCGAAAAATTCCAGTCATGTCCCTATTGTACGCCTCCGAAAGCGGAGAAAAGCAAGGCCGAGACCGAAGAGGTAGTGTTTGCTTCCGGCAAAGAGGCCGCGGAGCCTGCCCCGGCAACCGTACCTCAGCCGGAGCCTGTACAGGCAGCCGAGCCGGAGAAGCAGCCGGAGAAGGAACCCGAAAAAGAGCCCGAAAAAGAGCCCGAAAAAGAGCCCGAAAAAGAGCCCGAAAAAGAGCCCGAAAAAGAGCCTGAAAAAGAGCCCGAAAAAGAGCCCGAACCGGTACTGCCTGCCGAGCCGGAGAAACAATCCGACCCGCTGCCCGATCTGACGGCAGAATCCATGAAGTCAACCGAATCTTTGGGTGAGATTGTACGGGAGACGGTCACAAATCCGCTTCCGCCGCTGGAGGATGCTGCGGTGACGTCAGAACAGCCGAAGTCCGCTGCGACGGAACAGACCCATGAGAGCTTTGACCCCAAGTATACGGTGGGCTGGTTAGTATGTGTCGGCGGCAGTTATTACGGTGAGAGCTTCATCCTCAAGAGCGGAGGCAATACCATCGGCCGTGCTCCGACAATGGATATTTCCCTGGCGGCGGATATGGCTGTCACCGAACAGGCACATACCGTCGTGATCTATGACAGCGCCGAGAACCGATTCAGTGTGCAGCCGGGTGAAACCGTGAAGATCTCTTATAAGAACGGCGAACCTGTCTACAAGAATGAACCGCTCAAAGCCGGAGATATCATCACCCTTGGTTCTACCAAGCTCCTGCTGTTCCCGCTGATCAGAAACGGCTTCTCTTGGAATAATTTTAAGGAGGAAAAATAAATGAATAATCAGATGAATCCACAAATGATGCCCCCTTCCGCTCCACAGATGAACAGCCCCTATATTGCCGCTGCTCCTTCCGCTCCGAAGAAGAAGCTCAGCGGGATAGCGGTTTTTGCCATGCTGTTTGCTATCATTTTTGCGATTGCCGCTTCCTGTATGTCCTTCCTGCCGCTGCTGGATATCACCATGGTGGAACGTGGAAATGAATCCAATAAGGTGCATACCACAGCCGGGATGCTGGAGTACACTTCTTTTGGTGATTTCGGAAGGTTGGACGATCAGCAGTATTTCAATACGACCCTCGCTCCCAAGATGAGTACCGATCAGGATTTCGCAACGAAACTGGTCTTTGGCGCTGCTGCCAACTTCTCTGTCGACCTCTATAATACACAGGTGACCGGCGATCAGTCCAAGTATCTCGACAAAGGTAAAATGTTTACCGTGCTCACTACCGTGCTGTTCTTCACCATGTTTGGTGTTGCCCTCTTTGTCCTGATCGGCAAGCTGATGAGTAAGTCCGCATTCGGTAGGGGACTGGCGTTCTTCTTCTCGCTGATCGGTCTCTTATGTGCCGGCGGTTATTTCACCTGGCTGATGATCGTTATCGCAGATGCCATCAAGAGCCCGCTGTACGCTTCCGCAGTAGTTACCATTGCTCCCGGTATCGGCATTATCCTGATGACGGCGTTCTCACTTCTCACCTTCATCTTCTGCTGTATGGGTCTGACCAAGAAATCCGCTTTGAAGGATGCTGCTCCCCAGACTTCGCCTGCACCCTTCTATCCCGGCGCTCCTGCTGACAACAATATGCAGAATGTGGTCAACCCCGTGGCAAATCCCTATATGCCTGCACCTGCCGCTCAGCCGATGCAGACTCCGGCTACCAATTATGCTCCCCAGCAGCCTGTTCCCCAGCAGAATTTTGCACCGTCGGTGGCTCCCGTTCCTGTTTCGGCTACCGAGGATACCATGTCCTTTGAAGTGCCCCAGGAGATGCAGCAGCCTGCAGCTCCTCAGCCTGTCACCGAGTCCCAGCCCGCAGCAGCACCCGCTATGGGTCAGATCGAAGGAATCGGCGGCGACTACAATGGCGTGGTGATCGACCTTGTTCCCGGCGATAAAATCACCGTCGGCAGCGATCCGTCTCTGAGCAACATCATTCTCAGTTCTCCTGCCGGTGATGTCAGCGGCGCACACTGCACCATCAGCTATGAACAGGATATTGACAATTATAAGGTAACCGATACCTCCGCTACCGGTACCTTCTTCGACGGCAGGAAACTGCCCTCCAATCGTGGTATCTACCTTCCCAGAGGAACGGTGCTGTCCTTCGGTACCTGCACCACAACCTTTAAACTGAAGTAAAAAGGAGAATGGATATGGCAAACACAGTAAGATGTCCTAACGGTCATTTTTTCGATATGAACAAATTCAGATTTTGTCCGCACTGCGGATTAGCTGCTGCCATGCCCAACCAACAGCCTGAAATGCCGCAGCCGCCTGCTCCTCAGCCGTTTATGCCCATGCCGCAGCCGGTGCAGCAGGGGTATATGGCACCGCCTGTTCCGCCTCAGCCCCTGCCGCCGCAGCCGTTCATGCCGCCGGTCATGCAGCAGCCGGAAGCAGACGATCGTGTGAACCAGACCTCAGGCTGGCTGGTGTGCGTGAAGGGGATTGCCAAGGGCTGTGCTTTTTCCCTGCGGGAAAACAAGAACTTTATCGGCAGCGCTCCCCACATGGATATTGCCCTCATGGAAGAGGGGGTAGCGCCTGACAAGCACGCCATTATCGCCTATGATCCGAAGTACCGTCAGTATTATGCTCTGCCCGGCGAGGCAAGAGAACTGTATTATGTCAATGACAGTGCGGTATTCGGCCCGGTGGCACTCAAAGCTAACGATCTTCTGGAGATCGGCAGCGTCAGACTGGTGTTCATTCCGCTCTGTACCGGAGAGTTTTCCTGGGCAGACCATCCCAGGACATAATTCACCCAGTATCATCACTTTCCTTATTTTTCCTGCAACGCAAAGGCACGGTTGCTCCTTTCGGAGTGACCGTGCCTTTGCTT
>ONEU01000166.1 GCA_900316925.1 uncultured Eubacteriales bacterium | reverse complement strand
CGTCTTATGGAACATAAGAGAAATCCAGACAAGGACTATTGGACAGAAGCAGTTGTTTTTACTACATCCAATAATTCGTTCGGACCGACTGAAATAAGCTATCTTGAAAATAAATTCTGTAATCTTGCAATAGAAGCCAACCGATATACCGTTAAAAATAGCAATGATCCTTCTCCTGGGCATATTACAGAAGAAAAAGAAAGCGAGCTTGAAGAGTTTGTTGACTATGCAAAACTTATAATGGGTACACTTGGACACAAGATATTTATACCTTTGAACAAAATCGTGTCTGTTATTGAAAATACCGATGATAATACAGAGGAAATTGAATTAACATTAACACGTTTGATTAAAAAACTAAATTTTACTGTTGAAGCATTCGCAAAACAGACTACTGAAGGCTTTGTTGTATTTAAAGGGAGTAAAATCGCACCAATTAGTGAAGATGAAAAGTATATTTCTTCTGGAAACAGAAAAAAACGAGAAGAATGTAAAATAGATAATAATATCTTACAAGATGATGTTCTGTTTAACAGTCCATCAAGTGCAGCCGAGTTTGTTACTGGAAAAAGTTGTAACGGTTGGACTTCTTGGAAAACTAAGGGCGGAAAAACTCTACATGATTTGGAAGAACAGATTCAATCAGATAATATAGTATAAACGCTTCTAAAAGGATACCTGCTGACTTAGAAACAGCAGGTGTCCTTTTCCTATTTCATACAGGAGGTGAAGCAAATGGAGATGATACTCTTTACAACAGGTTTTGCGGTAACGCTTGCTACTGTATTGACTAAAAAAGGAGATGTTCACTAACTTTTAGAAAAGTGGAACTTATATCGTCCGGTATGACTACATGATGGAATATCAGGGCAAATACTGTATGACACCAGATAAATTGACTTTTGATTTTTATCCGATAATATGTGCATATCTTTTATTGATTACCAAATTATGGTTTTTGTGAGGTGATAATATGCGTATCCTTATCATTGAGGATGAAGTTAAGATCGCAGAAGGTCTCAGTACGATACTGGAATCCGACGGCTATCAGACCGCGGTTGCGGAGCGGAACGACGGTACAATCTCTGTCACCAGTGAACGGGGAAGCTGTCCGCTCTGTAGGCTATACAATACCGTAAAAGAAAAGGGGCCGCCGAAGCAGTCCCTTAATCGGTTTTATTGATCTTTTTGCTCGCGATGGGATTTTTTATAGGCAGCAGCTGCTACACAGAGCGCTGCCAGGACGGTAAACAGAACCCATCCAGGGAAGCTGTCGCCTGTCTGTACAGGGGTATTGGCATCGGGAGTGATGTTCTGGCCGGAGGGCTGCACATTACTGTTCTCAGATGCAGTCTCTACCAGACCGAAGCTGCTCATCGAAGCAACCGTAAAGACAGCCATGCCGTCCTCCACGCTGTCAGGCGTAATGGTCACCAGTTCGCCGTCGTCATTCTGTGTAACCAGGGCAACCTGCTTGCCGTTGGTGGGTACAAGCAGCTGATATCCGCCTGCATTCCACAGCTCCGAGGGAACATACTGGCCGTTGGCGTCAGTGGTGGCAACGCTGTATGCGGAGAATACAGTCCCCTTCTGCTGCAATGCCTGATATGCGCTGCTGTCAGCGGAAAGCGGTGTAAGCGTCATCTTCATGCTCTTGTGCATCATGCCGCGCACACTGAGGTTATCTGTCAGGCTCAGCTCTCTCTGGGTCAGGTTTCTCCCCTTCACGATCGGGAATCCCTGATTGAAGAAGGTCGAACCATATTTGGTGCGTAACCAGGTGACGGTGTCATCGGAAACGCTGTTCAGCTGGGCAACAAAATCTTCCGTCAGCATATCGGTATTATCCACCAGACGGCAGGTCGTTCCGAGAGCAGCGTCCGAATCGGCGCCGATCGGCGGGATGCCGTTGACGTTGGAATAGAACACGTTGCTGACACGGGTGGAGTTGTTCACACCGGCAACAAATCCCTTCTTGTTTTTGTTGCCGCAGAAAATCTTACCGGAATTGTAGCTGCTCTCAATCGAACCGCCGTTAGTGCCGGCAAGACCGCCTGCCTGCTCACAGGAGGGGCTGCTGAGACCGATCGTACCGTTATTGGCACAGCCATAGATGGTGCCATCATTGAGAGCTGCAATACCGCCGCAATTGGTACCGGTCACATCCGCACTGCTGCGGCTGCCGGTGATCGTACCGTGATTCACAGCGACTACACCGCCGGAGTAAGTGCCGTTAATCCGGGAATTATAGTTTGCCGGATTAACTGTCAGACCGGAAGGCAGGGGCACAGTGGTTTGGCCGGTTGCATTGACACCGCTGATGCAGTGATCAATCGTACCCTCGTTCACGGCAGCAATACCTCCGGCATTCCTGATACCGGCAGAGAATGTACAGCCCAGAACGATCATATCCTTCACTTTGCCGCTGCTGCAGATGGTTCCGAACAGACCGCCGTCTTCGGTGTCTTTGATGTTCAGACCGATCACACAGTAGCCCTTGCCGTCAAAGGTGCCCCTGAAGGGTTTGTCTTCGGTACCGATCCCCTGGGACCAGACGGAATCCTTGGGAGCTATGATATTATCGGAAAGCTCTATGCTGACATTCTGATATGTCTCATACTCGCCGTTGTACTTGTCACGGAACAGTACCAGATCATCATAGTTTTTGATGGTGAATTTTTTCTCAACAGGATCATACGGGCTATCGGGCTTTTCGGGATCCGGATTATCAGGCTTTTCGGGATCCGGATTGTCGGGCTTTTCGGGATCCGGATCATCCGGCTTCTTCTCGCCAAAACGCATCGTCACGATGTCGGAGGACACACTATAATTGCCGATTCCGGCAACACAGCGCACGCCCTTATCCACAAATGAAGCCTTGTCCGCTCCGGGAAGCTCAATAGAGAAATCGCTGTGGAATAGTTCCTTACCGTCCTGAACGGATGTGGGAGATGACACCACAACTTCCGAGACGGTTTCCCATAAGCCTGAGTCTTCGTTATGCATCTGCCAGTAGAAGACGACAGGATCGGTCAGTTCGATCTGATTCTTCCAGACATCAATGCTGAAGACAGCCGTTTCATCGGTATTGTCCGGCTGCATATAGTAGATATCCGGCTGATCGGAGATCACCAGATTGCCTTTGGTATTCTGCTCGATGCTGGCAATTGACACCGTATCGGAGATAATCCCCTCTGTCACGATGTACAGTCCCCCTGTGTTTGTCGTAGCAAACGCCGGGGCAATATAGAAGACGGAATTATCGTTATAATCGCCGTTTTCCAGATGGACCTTATAGGTAGTATAGGTGCTTCCGGAAGGAGCAATCAGCTTGTCCTTGTTCTGGAGATGGATCAGTGAAGAATCCGGGTTGATGTCGGACATATAGATGTTATATCCGGCCACTTCACGATCCGGATTCCGGGTCGCGCTGTTCCAGAGCAGGGTGATATCTGCTGAACCATCCGCATTTTTTGCCATTGACTGAATGGTGAATTGCTCCGGAGGCTCCGGCGTGCGATAATAATTGGTCGTGTAATAGCTGAGAGCAAACACATTATTATCCGCGTTCATATTGACGTTGCCGCCAAATTCATCCGCCATATCCCTGTTGACCTTAAAATCCTTCAGTTTATAGCAGACTGTGTTGGAATCATAGTTGTACATATAACCGTCTTTGGGAGCATAGTGTCTGATCTCGCTTTTTTTGTATACATCATTATTGTAGGATTCGATATCACGGACGAATTCTGCTCTGTTCGGCAGGAAACGGTTGGGCATGGTGTAAGTGGTGCTGAAGCTCACACCGTCTGAATTTGTCCGTCCGACCGAACCGCCGATGGAAGCATTGACGCCAAAGGTAGTGCTGGCCTCTCCTTTAAAAATAAAGGCATTGGCTGTAAAGCCGAATTTCATGCAAACGGAAGCCGAGAGACTGATGCCGCCCGTGTTGTCATCGGAATCGGTGAATGACAGAGATGAGCCCTGGGACAGCACATTGGGGGTGTTCACGATATTGACCGGTACAAAACCTGCGTCTGTTTCTGTCCTATCGGCAACACTCTCCAGTCCGCAGGCCTCTTTCATGGTATGCACATAACCTGTGGGGTCGCCCGGAGTTGTCTCTGACAGCATATCCTTCGTGATGAGGGGGGTTCCCTGATCCGGCGGGATTTCATCCCTTTTCGTATTATCAAAGTCCGCTGTGGATCTGTTGATCGCCTCATTATATTCATCCACCGTCAGGGCGGTGAATACCGGCGTCTGCGGCTCACAGAATTTAACGAACTGCGGCTCCTCGTCAAGGGACTTGGTCTTGACGACTTCGTATACGTTCACAATGAACGGCGTCGTATAGCAGACGGCATAATCGTGTTCCGAATTGAGAGAAATGGTTTTCTCGATGGATTTCTCCCATGACCAGGTATGGTTGTAGGCGAAATCAAGACCGGCAGAGAAGCCTAATCCCATCGTCACGTCTGATCCGAAAAATGATGCGGAAACATTGGACTCTGTCTCGTTGCTCACACCCACGCCGATATCAAGACCTGCATGGTTGGAAACACCGGTGCTGATGGTCAGTTCGGAGGCGTCGATCTCATTCGACTCTCTGTAATAGGGCGGTGCCTGCACCACGGCATACAGAATCGGGGCAGAATAGGTGGAATAGGTTCCGGCATAACGATAATAATAGGTATCTTCCTCCACGTCCATAAAGGTGATGAACAGGGAAGTACCATGGTCATCCTCATTCTCGTTCTTGAGATAATCGTTATAAGCCCTGTACACCCATTTCGGATCGCTTGTGGTCGTCTCACGGTAATGGGAAATAATGGAAATATCCATATAGATATTATCATCGTTGGGGTCTGAGGGGTCAGAGGACACAATGGCGATCTGATCAACATCAGAGCCGTTGCAGAAACGTCCCGATACACACTGGTCGATCCAGTTGTCACCGCTGGACTTGACGGTTTCATCCAGCGTAATATCGTAAATATAAGCCGATTCAAACCCAGCGTCGGCAAAGTTCTCTACATCGTATTCCGGCTTGGTATCCACGATGTAATCAATCTCGTTCTTGGTGTTCTTATTCTCAATACGGGACGGTGCGCCGGACATCTTGCTGTCCGTGCAGTCGAGAATAACGCCCTGGATACAGATCTGATCCTTGAGACCGGGGGTATTGTACATAAAGTGGCCTGCGCACAGGGCAGTCGGCTCAACGGACAGATAGTGCTCCGGGTGCAGATTGCCCGGTGCCTTTACTTCCCTCGGGTTTTTCCAGACCATGCAATATCCGTCACCGTCGTGAGTAATGACGTTCACATAGTTATGGTTGATATCAAACGGATCATCATCGTCACCGTAAAGGTAAGCCGGATCGTTGACCTTATCCGGCATTTTCAGATGATGCTCTTTCAAGCCGGCAACCACAATCTCCTTAAAGCCGTCTCCGTTGAGATCAGCATCACAGGTGTTCACAAAATTCATGCGGGTGGTATTATCATCAAAAGGCTTGTACTCATATGTAAACAGCTCTACCGGGGTAGTTTTTTTATCCTTTTTCTCAATGGTAAAAATTTTGGTGGTGGAGTTATGATTCAAGCCCTTCTTGCGGTAATATCTCGGCACAGAAACCGTTATCACCAGATCATCATGGGTGTTGTACTGTGCTGCACCGACAGAAGCGTCCTTCTTTTCACCCAGACGAATGGATGTGGTGGACAGCGCTACGGTGGGCAAATAGATTCCGTCACCGTCACTTTCACCCATCTTACCATAATCGGTCTGAAAACTGCTGACATCTATTTCGCTCAGCAGGATGACGGAATAGCTGTCGTTATCCTTCCGGAACTGATACACCTGCACACAGGCATCCGGTGACAGATCATCATCATTCTTGGCAGGCAAATAGCAGGCAAGCTCCTGGATCCCGTCGCCGTTATAGTCACCTACAGCCAGAGGGGTATAACCCTTACTCTCCGCTGCAATCAGATCGGATATATAATCGTCATCTTCACTCAGAACATTTTCAACTCTCCTCTTCAACACCCACGCGTATGGCGACTGAACGACTTCGGTATGACCTTTACTGTCTACCTTTGGCTCGTAGGGCTCGCGTTCATAGATGTCGATCTGGGCATAAGAGCCGCCATGCTTATAGTTCAGGCTGAAATAGATCAGCTCATCCAGACCGTCTCCGTCGATATCCATACCGATACCGTTATGCGTCTGCATGTGGCTGTCTTCTTGTTCCACATAGTCGTTGACAGCCCTCTTGACCTCTTTGTCCAGACGATCCTCCATTTTCTCGTGATCGTGGCTGTAATCGTATATGAGCTCCTTCAGATTGGCCGGGTTTCCATCCACCACATCGTTATAGGTATGCAGCCTCATTTCATGGTGGTCAATACGGTTAGACGATCCGACCAACAGCTCGTTGGGGTTGACAAAGGTGAAGCCGGACAGCGGATTCTGATAGTTCTTGTTGGTGGCATACTCCATGGAATTTGCTTTCAGCTGATCGACCTCAAAATGCAGTGAATCGTACAGTCCCTCATCACACGAAAGGGTCAGAAAATTATCTTCATAGTTTTCCTTTTTCTGTGCGTCCTTAAAATCGTTCATAATGTCACGAACCGGCAGTTCACTGGATTTTCCGGTATGTGTCACCAGCAGTTGCTGTGCAACATGATCGGCGTCATATTGGCCGATCATGGATGTACCCGATTCAATCTCCTGGTCCGTAATCACAACATCCTGTTTTTCTTCCGGATTATCGCCGTTCTGCCGGGCATCACTTCCGGCAGCTCCTTCATCCGCAAAAGCAGACATCCCCCCGGCTACACCAAATGCAGATATCGCAATGGCGCCGGACAGCAGTGTCGCTAATGCTTTTTTGTACCTTTTTGACATTTCTTGATCCCTCCTGAATCAATAATATATACTGTATTATACACTAATCCCCTTTCAGAGACAAGTCTTTAGGGACAAAAGGCACGGAAATCACTTTTAACCTGCCACTTCCCGGGGAAAACCTTTTTCTGGCGAAAAAAAGGTTTTTCCCGAACCCCTTTCCAAAATTTGCTGAGGGAGAAACCCTGCAGCAATCGATAAACACTAACTTCTCATCGTTGTTGACCAACGATTTGCAGGGACATTCAGGCAAAGATTTTTAAAAATGGATTTCCGTGGACAAAAGGTTTATCTCAGGAACAACCGGTCAAAAAATTTTTTTCAGATCTGAAGAAAATCTTCAGATAATCTTCAGATGAGCATGATATCCTATTATCAAAGATCAGACAAAACGACATTCAACATCAAGGAGGAAACAGCCATGAAAGCTAACAGAATCCTGGCAGGACTTTTCGCAGTCACCGTCTGCCTGTCAATGATGGCCGGATGTTCCGGCAGCACCGCCGGTCAGAACAGCAAGTCAGACCAATCCGGTGCCAAAAGCAATTCCAATGTCCAGAGCAGCACCGATACACAGAGCAGTTCCGATGTCCAGAGCAGCTCCGATGTCCCTGAGAAACCTGAAAGCACCGGTATTCACACCCTCTACATCAGGGATGCCGGCAAGAGCCCGGAGATCACCGCCACTTTCTCCAATAATGTCAGCGGAAAAACGCAGGATATCCCCATGAAAAAGGTCAGCGAAAGCGACGACCACTTCCTCTTCTCCTGTGACGCCGATGTGACCGCCTACAATATGGTACACCTTACCTACGGCGAACAAGTATCCGCAGATGTTACCTTCAATTCATTTGTCAGCGGCTGGTACCTGATAAACGATGATCTTCTCCCCTACACCAAGGGAAAGGAACCGTCCTACTCTCCGAAATATGAAACGAAGGTGTTCCCGTTCAACGGCTACGACAAGGAAGTGTATATCTGGACGCCCGATGATTACGACGCCAAGGCTGCCGAGAAATACTCCACCATCTATATGATGGACGGTCAGACCGTACTCACCAGTGAAATGGGTGACAAGATCAAATGCTGGAATATCAGCGAGCACGTTGACAGCATGATGTCCGTGACCGACAACAAAGCCATTATCGTGGCGATCAACACCGGTGATGAGCACCGTTCCGAAGAGCTGATCCCCGACCTGGGAGTTTCGGAAACCCCTAACCCCGACAGACACGGCAAGCAGTTTGCTGATTATATCTGCGATACCATCATGCCCTACATCACCGAAAACTACAATGTCTATACAGATCCCGCACATACCTTCGTCGGCGGAAGTTCCCTGGGCGGACTGGCATCCTTCTACATCGGCATGGAGCATCCTGACAAGTTCGGTGCCGTCGGCGCCCTGTCACCGTCATTCTGGACGGATGAGGCGGATACCTGGATCAAATACCTCACTTCAAAGAAATTCGGTGAAAGCTCCCCCTTCATCTATATGTATGCCGGCGGCTACTATGCTGACAGCGGCATCTATTCCCTTCCCATGTATCAGGGTCTGATCTCACTCGGCTATCCCAAGGATAAGATCGTTTTCAGCAAGTATGAACCCGGTGAGCACAGCGTCCCGTTCTGGCGCAGCATCTATCCCGAGTTCCTCGAGGCCGCCTTCACCAAGAATGTCTCCGCACTGGAATGCGGCGGTACTATTACATACATCGACACCACCAATCACGAAGAGCTCCCCGACGTCAGCGTCAAGGAAAACGATGACAGACCCGCAAGCATTACGAACTATGTATTCTTCGACAACAGCCAGACCAAGTGGGAGCACGTTTATGCTTACTGGTGGAAAAGCGACATCGGCGTTACCACCAACAAGATCACCGGCGAAGAATACGGTGCCCCCTGGCCCGGCCTGGAGATGGAGCAGGTGGAGGGAACCGACATCTATACGATCGTTGTTCCGATGGGTGCCAATGCCATTATCTTCGACTCCGGCGTGAGTGACGACGACGTGAAAAAGGGCGTGGAAGCCTATCAGACGATGGATCTCATCTTCCGTGATGATATCAACTACGGTCAGATCTTCACCATCGACACCACACAGGCCCCCAAAAGACAGAGAGGCTTTGAAAAAACCAAATTCAAATATCCTGCCGGTTCCTGGTCGGATTATACAGGCTGAACCAAACGCCATGTCGGAGCATTCCGGCATGGCGCTTTTCACGAGGAACGGCAACTGAAAAAGGTACATTTTCTATTGGACGGAGGAACTACCGGATCAGACGCAGGAAACCGATAAACGGAATTTCCTTTGCCTTGCCGGCACGGATATTCTTG
>ONEU01000182.1 GCA_900316925.1 uncultured Eubacteriales bacterium | reverse complement strand
TCTCGGAGGAGATGACCTGGCCGCCGGTCAGAACAGCGATATCACGGAGCATTTCCTTTCTTCTGTCACCGAAGCCGGGAGCCTTGACGCCAACGCAGGTGAAGGTGCCGCGCAGCTTGTTCAGGATCAGGGTGGTGAGAGCCTCGCCCTCGATGTCCTCAGCAATGATGACCAGCTTCTGGCCTGCCTTGACGATCTCTTCGAGCAGAGGCAGGATCTCCTGGATGTTGGAAATCTTCTTATCGGTAACGAGGATGAAGGCGTCGTCGATCACAGCCTCCATCTTATCGGTATCGGTGCACATATAAGGAGTGATGTAGCCTCTGTCGAACATCATACCCTCAACGACCTCGGAGTATGTCTCGGCAGTCTTGGACTCTTCCACGGTGATAACGCCGTCATTGCCAACCTTCTCCATAGCTTCTGCGATCAGGTTGCCGATCACTTCGTCGCCGGCAGAGATGGTTGCGACTCTTGCGATATCCTTGGAGCCTTCCACCTGCTTGGAGTTCTCTTTCAGAGCCGCAACGGTGGTGTCAACAGCCTTGCTGATGCCCTTTTTGAGAATCATCGGGTTAGCGCCTGCGGTGACGTTCTTCATACCCTCGCGGATGAGTGCCTGTGCCAGCAGGGTAGCGGTGGTTGTACCGTCTCCGGCCACATCATTTGTCTTGATGGATACTTCCTTGACAAGCTGTGCGCCCATGTTTTCAAAAGCGTCGTCCAGCTCAATCTCCTTTGCGATGGTCACGCCGTCGTTGGTGATGAGCGGAGCGCCGAATTTCTTATCAAGTACCACATTTCTGCCCTTCGGGCCGAGTGTGATCTTCACTGTATTGGCGAGCTGGTCAATACCGCTCATCAGAGCTTTTCTTGCCTCTTCGCCGTAAGCAATCTGTTTTGCCATGATTGTGTACCTCCGTTTTCCTTTTTGTTTTGAATTACTCTACGATAGCCAGAATATCGGACTGACGTACAATGGAATACTCCTCGCCGTCGAGCTTCACATCTGTGCCGGAATATCTGCTGGTGATAACTTTATCGCCCACCTTGACGAACATGGAAACTTCATTGCCGTCAACCATTCCGCCGGGACCGACTGCTACGATAGTAGCAAACTGGGGCTTCTCCTGGGAAGCGGCTGTGAGCACGATACCGCTCTTGGTGGTTTCTTCTGCCTCTTCGGCCTTGACAACCACTCTGTCAAGCAAAGGTTTGATCGTCATAATATATTGCCTCCTTTAAGCAATGTTAGAATGTAATTGATACAATATGTTTAGCACTCTCTTTCCTTGAGTGCTAAACATATTGTATACTCTTTTGCTGAAAAAATCAAGCCTTATTTGAAACTTTTTTCAAGTTTTTTCCTGTATGAGCGGCTCTGATTCATTTTATGCCGCCACAGAAAAAATCATTCCGGATGAAGCGGGCTGCCTCATCCGGAATGCTGCGTTATTTTGTTCTGCCGATATCGGTACGGTAATGCGCGCCCTCAAAGCTGATCTTTTTGACGGCGGCATAAGCCTTGTCAAGGGCTTCGTCAAGGGTTTTGGCTTCGGCTGTCACACCAAGCACACGTCCGCCGTTGGTGAAGAACCGGCCGCTTTCCAGCTTCGTGCCGGCATGGAAGATCTCTACACTGGGAAGCTGTCCGTCTTCGTCCAGACCGGTAATCTCCTTCCCCTTCTCATAAGCCAGCGGATATCCGCCGGATGCCATGACCACGCAGGCGGTGGCTTCTTCTTTCCACTCGATGGTGAGCTGGGAAAGTCTCTCGTCAATGACGGCTTCCAGAATATCGACGAGATCGGTTTTCAGCCGGGGCAGTACCACCTGAGCTTCCGGATCGCCGAAACGGGCGTTGTATTCAATGACCTTTGGACCGTCGGGGGTAATCATCAGTCCAAAGTACAGACATCCCTTGAAGGTGCGGTTCTCGCTGTTCATGGCGGCAACCGTCGGCTCGAAGATCGTCTTGCGGCAGATCTCGGCAATCTCGGGTGTATAGTAAGGATTGGGACTGATGGTGCCCATACCGCCGGTGTTGAGTCCCTCGTCGTTGTCGTCGGCACGCTTATGATCCTTGGAGGATACCATCGGCTCCAGTACCATGCCGTCTGTAAACGCCAGTACGGATACCTCCGGTCCCGTCAGAAATTCCTCTACTACAACATTGTTGCCGGAATCACCGAATTTCTTGTCCTCCATGATCTCCTTGACAGCGTCTCTTGCCTCCTTCTGTGTCTGAGCAATAATCACGCCCTTGCCCAGAGCCAGACCGTCAGCCTTGATGACAACGGGGTATTTGTTTCTCTCCTCAATATAGGCAATTGCCTTGGCAGGATCGTCAAATACCTCATAGTCTGCCGTCGGAATATGGTATTTCTTCATCAGGTTCTTGGAAAAGACCTTGCTGCTCTCAATGATGGCGGCATTGGCACGGGGACCAAAGGCACGGATGCCGTTTGCAATCAGGGTGTCTACCATGCCCGCAGCCAGCGGATCGTCAGGAGCTACAAATACCAGATCAATCGCATTCTCCTTGGAAAATGCCACAATCTTCTCTTTGTCCATAACGCCGATATCCACACAGGTGGCGTCCTTGGCAATACCGCCGTTACCGGGGGCGGCATAGATCTTATCCACCTTGGGGCTTTCTTTCAGCTTGCGGATGATGGCGTGTTCACGCCCGCCGCTGCCGATTACCAGTATTCTCATGTTGCTTCCTCCCCTATCAATGATGGAACAGACGGATCCCGGTGAAGGCCATAGTCATGTTGTACTTATTGCAGGTGTCGATGACATTGTCGTCACGGATAGAGCCGCCGGGCTGTGCAATGTACTGTACGCCGCTTCTCTTGGCACGCTCAATGTTGTCACCAAAGGGGAAGAATGCATCGGAACCGAGAGAAACACCGCTGAAGGTAGCCAACCATGCTTTCTTCTCTTCCTTGGTGAGCGGTTCGGGCTTGGTGGTGAAGAACTGCTCCCATACGCCATCAGCCAGTACATCCTCATAATCATCGGAGATGTAGACATCAATGGTGTTGTCTCTGTCAGGACGGCGGATATCTGCCTTGAAGGGCAGTGCCAGCACCTTCGGACACTGACGGAGATACCAGATATCTGCCTTGTTGCCGGCAAGACGGGTGCAGTGGATACGGGACTGCTGTCCGGCACCCACACCGATAGCCTGTCCGTCCTTAGCATAGCAGACGGAGTTGGACTGGGTGTATTTCAGGGTGATCAGAGCGATGATCAGGTCACGCTTGGCCTCTTCCGTCAGCTCCTTGTTTTCAGTAACGATATTCTTGAGCATCTCTTCGTCAATTCTCAGGTCATTCCTGCCCTGCTCGAAGGTAATACCGTATACCTGCTTGTGCTCGATGGCGGCAGGCTTGTAATCAGCGTCAATCTTGACGACGTTGTAGGTACCCTTGCGCTTGGATTTGAGGATCTCCAGAGCTTCATCGGTGTAACCGGGAGCGATGATACCGTCGGAAACCTCTCTCTGCAGGAGCAGTGCCGTTTGCTTGTCGCAGGTATCGGACAGGGCCACCCAGTCGCCGTAGGAGGACATCCTGTCAGCGCCTCTTGCTTTGGCATAAGCGCTGGCGATCGGAGAAAGCTCCAGATCATCCACGAAATAGATCTTTTTCAGGGTATCGGAAAGCTCCGTAGCCACAGCAGCACCGGCAGGACTGACGTGCTTGAAGGATGCGGCAGCCGGGAGACCGGTGGCGGCTTTCAGCTCAGAGACAAGCTGCCAGCTGTTGAAAGCATCCAGGAAATTGATATAACCGGGTCTGCCGTTGAGAACGGTAACAGGCAGCTCGGAGCCGTCCTGCATATAGATACGGGAAGGCTTCTGATTGGGGTTGCAGCCATATTTCAGTTCAAGCTCATTTGCCATGATAAAAACTCCTTACAAATTGGTTTTTATTGATGATTCTTTTCTGATATCCGCCGGTAGAAAGATCAGCGGATCGGGCTAAAAGGTAGGGGTGAGCACGGGTGAATAGATAATGAATCATGGGGCGAACAGCCCTGGACTTTCAGCACTTTTTTCCAGAGTATCATTTCCATTCAAATAGGAAGTCCTAATAACTTTCTAATGTGTATATCTGCCTCTGTCAACTCTCCAGCCTTAATTCGGCGCTGATACTCACTGTATCTAAGATCTGCATTAAATGCCTCTACTTCCACCAGATCCTGTGCAGTAGGGTTTTCGACGGGTTTTGTGATATCATACTCAGCCTCATCTATAGTAGTTTCAGACGCTGCGGTTCCAGGTGCCGTATTCTCTGTGTCGTACACGTTTTTTTTAGGTTTTTTCATCATCGTCACTCCTTTATTTCACTATCAGCATTTCAGGTCAAGCTCATTACTTATTGGTTTTTATTGATGATTCTCTCCTCATATTCGCCGGTTGCAAGATCGGTGAACCTGGTGTAGAGGGAGACTTTGTTATCCTGATTCAGGGATGTCCAGACGTTGTTGGTGAAGGTGTCGATATCCCCTTCGATGTTCACGAGGGTCGGCTCGCCTTCAAAAGACGGGATCGGGTTGCCGTCGCATTTGTAGGTATGGATGAAATGACCCTCTCCGGCTACGGGCTGGACATATTCAAAGAAGAAACGCAGGGCGGATGCTTCTCTGCCGCAGTTGCTCTTCAGGATGGACAGCTTGTAGGAAAAGTCACCGTCCTTAAATTCCATGATACCGGAAATCCTCGGTGTGAAGTTCGGCGGATCGGGCTCAAAAGTACGGGTACGGAGTGCTTCCTCAAAGGTCTTGCCGGCCAGGATGAAATCACGGATGGTATCGGTCTGGTCACCGTTGGTAACGATGGTGGCGTTTTCAAGGGTACGCACGGGTGCATAGATAATAAGTGAGGGGTCTACCAGCTTGGAGGGGTCGAAGGCCTGGGTCTTCAGGTCCTTTCCCTCTGCCACAAATACACGGTTGCGGCTGTTTTCGCTTCTTCCCATGATGAAGTAGCCGGTGACGGCTTTCTTGCCGTCTGCACTTCTGCCGATGATAATGCCTCTGCCGGGATAGGTGGTGGAGGCGATTTCTGCTGTCAGCTCTGTCATGTCATCAGTTCCTTTCAAGGTTATTTTTTGATGCTAACCCGATCGTCCTTGACGATCAGTTTATCGTCACAGAAAAGGGAGACAGCCTGCGGCAATATCTTCCACTCCGCCTGCTCCATCACTCGTTTCTGTAATACTTCGGGGGTATCGTCATCCTCTACCGCAACGGCTTTCTGCAGGATGATCGGGCCGCCGTCACAGACCTCTGTGACAAAATGGACGGTTGCGCCCGTGACCTTCACACCCTTTTTCAGAGCCTCCTCATGCACCCGCAGACCGTAATACCCCTTGCCGCAGAAGCTTGGGATCAGTGCCGGATGGACGTTCATCATCTGATAGGGATAGGCCTTGCAGACAAGCTCATCCAGGATGGTCATAAAGCCTGCATATACCACCAGATCAGCCTTTTCTTCGTTCAGGGCGTCCAGGATTGCCTGGCTGTATGCGATCACGTCAGTATAATCCTTGCGGGCAATGACCCTGGTGGGAATCCGGTGGTTCTTTGCTCTTTCCAAAGCGTACACACCCGGCTTTGAGGCAATGACACAGGTGATCCTGCCGTTTGCGATCAGGCCGCTTTCCTGGGCGTCGATCAGCGCCTGGAGGTTAGTGCCGCCGCCTGAGACCAGCACGACTATATTTTTCATGTGTGTTCTTCCTTTCGGCAAAGAATCAGTATTCAATGATCACGCCTTCATCGCTCTCTACCAGCTCACCCAGGACGTAGGCGTCCTCACCGGAGGCTTTCAGGGATGCGATGGCTTTGTCAGCGTCTGCGGGATCAACGACAACGATCATGCCCACGCCCATATTGAAGGTGTTGAACATATCTCTCTCGGGAATATTGCCTGTCTTGGCAATCAGATCGAAGATGGGCAGTACCTGCACGTCAGAACGTCTGATCTTAGCAGACAGTCCCTTGGGCAGTGAACGGGGAATGTTCTCGTAGAAGCCGCCGCCGGTGATGTGAGAGACAGACTTGACGGTCACGCTGTCGATCAGCGACATGATGGCCTTCACATAAATTCTGGTAGGAGTCAGCAGGCACTCGCCGAGAGTGGTGCCAATCTCGTCAAAATACATACCAACCGTTGCTTCGTTGATGCTGAAAACCTTACGCACCAGTGAGAAGCCGTTGGAATGAACACCGCTTGACTTGATCGCAATCATCACATCCCCTGCCTTCTGGGTGTCGGGCTGCAGGATCTTGTCCTTGTCCACCACACCAACGGCAAAACCGGCGAGGTCATATTCATCCACCGGCATCAGACCGGGATGCTCGGCTGTCTCACCGCCGATCAGCGCACAGCCGCTCTGTACACAGCCCTCTGCCACACCGGAGACGATCTTTGCGACCTTCTCGGGATAATTCTTGCCGATTGCAATATAATCAAGGAAGAACTGCGGTTTTGCGCCGCAGCAGATAATGTCATTGACACACATGGCCACACAGTCGATACCGACCGTGTCGTGCTTGTCCATCAAAAAAGCGAGCTTGATCTTGGTGCCCACACCGTCCGTGCCGGATACCAGCACAGGCTTCTGAATACCGGTGGTGTCAAGCTCAAACAGTCCGCCGAAGCCGCCGATTCCCGACAGCACACCCTTGGTCATGGTTCTGGCTACATACTCCTTCATCAGCTCTACCGATCTGTAACCTGCGGTTACGTCAACGCCGGCTGCCTTATAGCTGTCACTAAAGCTTTTCATAATATGCCTCCCAATTGTTATATCGTTTCAATTTTCCTGGAATACTTATCCTCCCTGGAGGTGTCGGAGATACTCAGCGGATAGTTGCCTGTAAAGCAGGCGTCGCAGAAATCAAGCTGACATTCCCGGGCAATCTCCTTCATACACTCCACCGACAGGAAGCCGAGAGAATCTGCTCCCATATAGCGGCACATCTCTTCCACGTTCATGGTGGAAGCAATCAGTTTGTTTTTAGAGGTGGAATCACTGGTCAGATAGCACGGACTGATAAACGGCGGGGATGCAATCCGCATGTGCACCTCTCTGGCGCCGGCGCTGCGGAGCAGTTCCACGATATGCCTGGCAGTCTTGCCCTTTACGATGGAATCATCTATGACGATCACACGCTTGCCGTCCACATTGTTCTTCAATGCATTCAGCTTGATCCGCATGAGGTATTCCGAGTTTTTCTTGCGGTCGTTGAACGCACGGCCGATATATTTGTTCTTGATCAGGCCCGTGGCATAAGGAATGCCGGATTCCATTGCATAGCCGATGGCGGATTCAATGCCGCAGTCGGGTACGCCGCAGACGAGATCAGCCTCCACAGGGTGCTGCTGTGCCAGGAACCTGCCGGCACGCTGACGGGCAAGATTGACGGACACACCGTCCACCACACTGTCGGGGCGTGAGAAAAAGACGTATTCAAACATACACAGCGCCGTCTTGCCGATCTGCTCCGACGGATAGCTGTGTACGCCGTCGCTGTCAATGACGAGCATCTCACCGGGCCGGATATCACGGATAAATTCACCGCCCATGCTGTCAAACACGCAGGACTCGGAGGCAATCACATAGCTGCTGCCGATCCTGCCGTAGCAGAGCGGACGGATGCCCATGGGATCACGGACACCGATCAGCTTGCTGGGGGACATCAGTACCACGGCATACGCACCTCTGAGCTTGCTGACAGCCTGCTGGACCGCTTCTTCAATGGAGGAGGCGTCTATTCTCGCTCTGGCCACCAGATAGGCAATCACTTCCGTGTCGCCGTTGCTCTGGAAAATAGCGGCACCCTGATTGAGCTGTTCCTTCAGCTCATGGTAATTGGTCAGCGCACCGTTCATGCAAAGGGCAAGCTGTCCTTTGATATAGCGCATGACAAGGGGTGCCAGATTTTCGTGATCGACCTGTTCCCCGGCCGAGTATTTGACATGACCGATCGCAATCCTGCCGGTACCGAGTCTTGTCAGCTCCTGCTCCGGCAGCGCTTCGGGGATCATGCCGAAATCCTTATGGTAGATGATATTGCCGTTATTGTTGACGGCGATACCTGCGCCGATCTGTCCCCGGTGCTGCAGGGCATAGAGCGACAGATAGGTTTCTTCGACGATATCAACAGAAGAGTCATTGGAAAAAATTCCGAAAA
This sequence comes from uncultured Eubacteriales bacterium, assembly GCA_900316925.1. Lineage (GTDB taxonomy): Bacteria > Bacillota > Clostridia > Oscillospirales > Acutalibacteraceae > UBA1213. Next base: position 14,854 of record ONEU01000182.1, on the reverse strand, counting down.
CACCGCATTCATCGTGTAACTCAGACATAAGACCACTCCTTATTATTTGAGAAGCTCTGCAACCTTCTCCTGAATGGCGGCATCCTTGCCGGCTACGCCGTTTTTCATGCTTACCTTATCGGCTGCCAGTTTTTCTGCCAGGGCTTCGTCAGACAGCGCCAGCATCTGAACCGCAAGGATCGCAGCGTTATCGGCGCCGTCAATGGCAACCGTGGCTACCGGGATTCCTTTGGGCATCTGAACGGTAGCAAGAAGTGCATCCAGTCCGTCAAGGGTGGAGGACTTGATCGGGATACCGATTACCGGCAGCGTGGTGTGGGCTGCCAGGACTCCTGCCAGATGGGCAGCCTTTCCTGCTGCGGCAATGATCACACCGAAGCCGTTCTGACGGGCATTGGCGGAAAATTCGGCGGCAGCCTCCGGTGTTCTGTGAGCGGACATAACGTGCACCTCAAAGGGTACGCCGTAGCTGTTCAGCGTTTTGACAGCGCCTGCTACGGTGGGAAAATCACTGTCGCTGCCCATGATGACGGCAACCTTCTTCTGTTCGGACATAATTACATACTCCCCTTTATTTTTTATTCCTGATCTATCAGAATACAAAATATTCCGATTATTATTTTATATGATATTGATGAAAAAAGCAAGTCCGAACAGGACAAAAAACAAAGTTTCAGGGCGCTTTTGTTCAAAAACGAGATCCGCCTGCCGGTGAACTGCGCGGCAGGCGGATCTCAGAGGTACTATTATGTGTTTTCGGTGTTGTCAAAGACATAGGCGCCGTCACGATAATCACAGGTCAGCTTGCTGCCGGCTCTGATCGTACCGTCGAGCATCTTCTCGGAAATGGCATCCTCGATTCTGGACTGGATGGCACGTTTCAGCGGCCTAGCGCCGTAGAGCTCGTCAAAACCGGCTTCCGCAACCGCCTTGACGGCTTCATCCGTGAACGTGGCTTCGATATCCAGATCCTCCAGGCGCTTTTTCAGCAGATTCAGGAGATTGCCGGCAATGCGGCGGATATCCTGTTCGGTGAGCTTGTTGAATACGATGGTGTCATCCACACGGTTGAGGAACTCCGGCTTGAAGACCTTTTTCAGCTCACCAAGCACTTCCTCACGGATCTTCTGATCGTCATTTTCCGCGGTTTCCTCACCGCCGAAGAAGCCGAGACTGCTCTGCTTTTCGGTGATGAGTCTTGCCCCCACGTTGGAGGTCATAATAATGACCGTGTTGCGGAAATTAACGTGTCTGCCCTGGGAATCCGTCAGACGGCCGTCATCAAGGATCTGGAGCAGCATATTGAATACATCGGGATGTGCTTTCTCGATCTCGTCGAAGAGCAGGACGGAATAGGGACGGCGGCGGACCCGTTCCGTGAGCTGACCGCCCTCGTCATATCCGACGTAACCCGGAGGCGAACCGATGAGCTTGGAAACGGTGTGTTTCTCCATGTATTCGGACATATCGAACCGGATCATAGCGTTCTCATCACCGAACATGGCCTGCGCCAGAGCCTTGCACAGCTCGGTTTTGCCCACGCCGGTAGGTCCGAGGAAAATGAATGAACCCACGGGACGATTCGGGTCCTTCAGACCGACCCTGCCCCTTCTGATTGCTTTCGCAACCGCGCTGACGGCTTCATCCTGTCCGATGATCCTCTCGTGGAGGATATCCTCCAGTTTCAGGAGACGTGCGCTCTCTTCCTCCGTGAGCTGGGAGACCGGAACGCCTGTCCAGCTCGATACGATACCGGCAATGTCCTCAGCGGTGACCTCACCGTTTTTATGCCCGCTGCGCTCCTGCCACTCCTTTTTCTTGTTTTCCAGTTCTTCCCTCAGCTTCTTTTCTTCGTCCCTGATCTTGGCAGCTCTCTCAAAATCCTGGGTGTTGACAGCCTCTGCCTTCTCCTTTTCCAGAGATTTCAGGGTGTTTTCGGTCTGCTGCAGCTCATCAGGAGCGGTATAGGCTCTCAGACGAACTCTGGAGGCAGCCTCGTCCACCAGGTCGATTGCCTTGTCAGGGAGGAACCGATCGGCAATGTACCGGGACGACAGCTTGACAGCTTCATTGATCGCTTCATCGGTGATCTTGACCTTATGGTGAGCTTCGTATCTGTCACGCAGTCCCTTGAGGATGAGAACAGCCTCCTCTTCGGTAGGCTCTCCCACCATGACGGGCTGGAACCGTCTTTCAAGTGCTGCGTCCTTTTCGATATGCTTGCGGTATTCATTGATCGTGGTAGCACCGATCACCTGGAAGTCGCCTCTGGCAAGAGAGGGCTTCAGGATATTGGCAGTATCGGCAGAGCCTTCTGCGGAGCCTGCCCCGATGATGGTGTGCAGCTCGTCAATAAACAGAATGATATTGCCGTCCTTCTTGACCTCAGCAATGGCGTTGCTGATCCTGTCCTCAAAATCACCCCGGTACTTTGTGCCGGCGATCATACCGGTCAGGTCAAGTGCCACGATCCGCTTGTTTTTCAGCGGCTCCGGCACGTCTCCGGAAACGATCTTCAGGGCCAGTCCCTCCGCCACGGCAGTTTTGCCGACACCCGGTTCACCGATCAGACAGGGATTGTTCTTGGTCCTCCTCGACAGGATCTGGATGACCCTCTCGATCTCGTTCTGTCTGCCGATCACGGGGTCGATACCGCCCTTGGCAGCCACCTCCGTCAGATCCCTGCCGAATTTATCCAGCATCTTGGTATTGCCGGAGCCGGGTTTCTTTTCACTTCCGGCAGAACCCTCATCAAAGCTGCCCTCTGCTTCGCTGCCGCCGAAGGATTCGTTCAGCAACTGGATGACATCGGATACCCTGACGTTCATTTTGCTCAGGAACCGGATGGCGTAGCTCTCCTGATCGGATATAAGGGCGACCAGGATGTGCTCCGTGCCGACGTAGTTATGTCTCAGCTTTGCTGCCTGCATCACCGCGGTCTGCAGGACACGCTTGGTGCGGGGTGTGAAATCCTCCGGCGTGAGTCTGGTGAGACTGCCCGTGCCGATTTCCTGCCGGATGAGCTGTTCCAGCGTGTCCTCATCTGCGCCGCACTGGGACAGTACCATGAATGCCGCTCCGTCCCCGCTTTTCAGCAGCCCCAGCAGTATGTGCTCCGTGCCCACATAAGTGTGGCCAAGCTGTTCCGCACCTTCAACGGCGAGATTGATCGCATGATTTGCCTTTTCTGTAAATCCCTTGAACTCAAACATAAATCCTACCCCCTATTTCTTTTCTGTTATTCCTTTGTACCCTTTATTTCTCAAGCCGATGGCTTGCGGGAATCTTTTGCTGTGTGATTGCCGTCCGGATGAGCTCGGCACGGATGTGATCCCGCTCATTCGGTGACAGCTTCTTGCCGATATTCTTCATCAATGTTGCCGGCTGTATCTCAATGACCAGGCGGTTGAGGGTGTCGAAATCAATGTTCTCGAACAATCCCATCTCCACGCCGAACCGTAGGTGTGAAATCAGCTTCATGGCTTCATCGTTGCTCATCAGTCTTGCGTACAGCAGCAGACCGTAGGAACGATAGATCATATCCAGTACATGAATATTCTGGGAAAGGGCTTCCCTGGCGTTTCTCTCCTGGGTGACAAGCTGGAAGGCAATGTCACGGAGATTATTGATGGCCTCCCTCTCAGAGATGCCCAGGGTGACCTGATTGGACAGCTGATAAATGGCGCCGCTGGGTTCGCTGCCCTCTCCGTAGGTGCCGCGGATGACCAGTCCGAGCTTTGAGAGTGATGCGGCAATCTTGCTCATGGCGCCGCTTTCCTTCAGCGCCGGTAAATGCAGCATCAGGGAAGCTCTCATGCCCGTGCCGATATTCGTCGGACACTGCGTCAGATAGCCGAGCTTGTCATTGAATGCAAAGTTGAGCTGTTCATCCAGCAGGGTGTCAATCTTATCGGCGAGATCAAAGGTCTCCTCCAGCTTCATGCCCTGACTGATGACCTGAATCCTCACATGATCCTCTTCGTTGATCATTATACTGACGGATTCGTCATCCAGCAGCAGCAGGCCCCTGCCCTGTCTCTCCGAGATAAATTCCGGACTGACCAGGTGCCTTTCCACCAAGGATACCGCTTCCTCCTGCGTCAGCTCTGACATCTGAATGTAGTCAAAGCGGTTGGAGATGGCGGAATGACCGTCCAGGACGGCACCCTTGACGATATTGGCAACCTTGCGCTTATTCTCGTCACTCAGGCGGCACGGGAAGGGATATTCCCGCAGGTTCCGGGCAAACCGGATCCTCGTGCTGATCACAACGTCACTGACATTTTTCAGATCGGTGTATTTTTTCTTCATCATGCTGCTCACTCCTTTCCCTGCGCACCGGCATTGGTGCCTTCAAATTTTTCCAGCTCCCGGATCCGGTCACGCAGCTCGGCAGCCTTTTCAAATTCCTGTTCCTTGATCGCCTTTTCCAGTTCCGTGCGAAGCTTGGCAATCTCGTTACGAACCTTGACCTCTGTACCGGCGGAATGAGCCAGCTTACCGGTATGGGAGGTCCGGCCGTGGATCCGCTGTACCGAGGGAAGCAGTTCCTCGTAGAATACATCATAACACTCCGCGCAGCCCACCTTGCCGGATTTGGCAATATCCTCAAAGCTGCTGCCGCAGCACTGGCAGCGTTTCTTTGTCTTGGAGGGGCCGATACTGTCCATAAAGCTGCCGAACAGCTTATCAAGATCGAACCCGATACCGCCGAAGAACGAACCGTATCCGTTTTTCTGGGCACATTCGCTGCAAAGATTATATTCCTTCAATTCACCATTCAGAATGGTTTTGATATGGGTGGTTGCCTGTTTCTTCTCGCATAACTGACACAACATCACTATGACCTCCTTTGGTTGATCGTTTATTGGTTTTCCAGTACCACAAGGGTGATCAGCAGATTCTTCATAATGGATGCCCTCAGGGTATCACGGTTCTCCTGCGGAATGCACCCATAAGCCTTGTCCGACAGCGCCGAGAGCATCAGGACTCTCTCGTACTCCGAGATCATTCCCCGGTCGGACATATTGCTCAGGATGGTGTAGGCGGCTGATGACGATACGCTGTCACCGATGGAGTTGACAATGTGCATGATGGCTACCCGCCTGTCGGTGGTGACCCGCGTGATGCGGATATACCCGCCGCCGCCCCGCCTGCTCTCTACAATATACCCCTGTTCCGGTGTGAAACGTGACGTAATAACGTAGTTGATCTGACTGGGCACACAGCCAAGCGTACTTGCCAGTTCGTTGCGCTGTATCTCGGCATTGCCGTCGGCTTCATCAAGCATCCGCAGAATATACTGCGCCACAATATCACTCATCTTCATGGTCATCACTTCCTGTTCTATCTTTGACCTTTCCTGACCTTGTAGCTTTATTATACATTGATGGTCAGAAAAGGTCAAAGTCAGAAAAAGTCAAAAATCGCCGTGCTCTTCCTCCTGTTCTCCCGATTCCTTTGTTTTTCTCGCGATTACTCACATTTTTAGCTTTTTCAAAAAAATAATCCGCACCTGAAGGTCAGATGCGGATCGGGAAAGGTCAAATTTTAATCATGGAGCAGCCTCGAGGTGCTTTCGGCGTCGGAAGCAAAAGCAATGCAACGCTTGACGCTGTGTTTGGCGTAATACAATGCCTTGATCGCAGCCGCATACAGCTCATCATAGGTGCTGCCGTTCTGCGGGAAAACGCTGATACCGGCCTTACCGAAGATATTGATATCCCCTGTTTCGGACTGGTACTTATTGTTGATGATCTTACAGATCTGTTCGGCTTTTTCCTTGATCTTCTCATGGGAATTCATGCCCTTGACAAAGACAATGAAACGGTTGCCGCTGCCGCGCCCGATGATGTCGGAATCACGGAACAGTTCTCTGATATTCTCGGCAACCTCCTTGAGCACCGCATTGGCAAAGACCGTGCCAAGACCATGCTCGATCAGCTCAAAGCCGGCAATCTCTGCAATGATAAAAGCATGGTTGCCGGACGAGCCTTCATCATAGAGATAATTCTTGATCTTGTTTTCGGTGGCACGCTTGTTATACAGATTGGTGATGAAGTCGGTCCTGTCCTTGCGCTTCTCATCCATGGGGCCGTTTTTCTCATCCGAAATGTCGGTAAATACGGCAATGATCTTCACGGGAACATTCGCAGCGTTTTTCATCGTGACGAAATGCACCCGGTTCCAGATATAGCGGTCATGGCTGCTCTGATAGACACGGACAAAGGCTTCCGTATCATTGCTCTCGGAACGGGCGTGGTTCATCTTCTCCAGCAGCTTGCTGATATCATCCGCATGGATGAACTGCTGTTCCTTGAGCTTGTTCAGGAAGTCGTCACATTCCGGCATATAGCCGTACATTTCCTTGAAGGAGCCGCTCAGCTTGATCTGGTCGAGGCGAGGCATCCATTCCAGAATGAAGGACTTGGTCTGGATCAGGATCTCATCATACATCCGTTCATTCGGGACAAGGGCAGTGTTTTCATGGCTGAGGGCAGGATATTCCATCACGATGGAGGAAGCCTGCATCTGCAGCTTGAAGTCAGCCAGGGAGATAAACTCGTGCTTATGGATACCGAAGGAATGAGCCGTCCTGGCTTTGAGCGTCATCACCAGTTCATCCGCCACACCACCGGGAAGGATCGGTCTGGCGCCGAGGTCGTTGAAATAGGCGATCAGCTCGGAGAGTACCGTGATATTATAGATGCCGTCCGTCACGGACTGGAGGAAGCTATGGGCAAATACGACTCTGTCAAAGAGCTTTTCAATAAAGCAGTTGATATTGATGCTGCCGATACCCACATTGAACAGACCAACCTTGAAACCGGCACTGCGAAGAGCGGACACAAAGCCTGTCAGTTCATTGATGCTGAGCGGTTCCAGCATTTCATGGGATAGCATGATGCAGATATTGCGGCAGTCAATCGGATATTTTTCCAGGATCTCGGCAAAGGCATCCAGTACGGAATCCTTATCCTTGCCTTCAAACATGGTAAAGACGGCAATCTCCGGCATGGAGGCGTTTTCCTGCTCCAGCTCGTAGATGGAGCTGATCAGGCGGCTGAAATGGCTCAGACTGAGCGCCGTCATGTTTTCATTATCGGAGAAGGTCTCGAACAGCCGGGCGGTATCTTTGAAATAGTCGCCGTCCAGTTCGATCATATCATAGGAGAGGATCCGGCCCGTACCGGCATCCACTACCGGAATGAAATATTCTTCCTTATCGTAAAGCTCGATATCATTGGGGCCCTCCACCTTGAAATCGGTGTTGTATTTTTTGAGCTCCCAGTTCTCCCCCATGCTCTTATGGTAGAAGAGATACATATTCTTGCCATTGAGCTTGGCAATATCCACCGCCTTGGAGGCCTTGCGGAACAGCTCGTCAAAATCGGTTCCGTCAGCCGGATAGGATGCGATTCCCATGGTGGCTGTGATCGGCGGCAGGGTTTCATGGTCAAACTCGTAGGTTTTATGCAGGCACCGGAAGATATCCTCTACCAGCTCCATCCGCTCGTTTTCGTCGGGACAGTCGTTGATGAATGCAACAAAATTGTCGTCCTCGATTCTGCCAAGGATATTGCCGTAGGTGATCTGGTGCTTCAGCAGCTCCGAGATATCACAGAGCACGTCATTGCCGAAACGGTATTCCGTCTTGCGGTTGAGCATCTTGAAATTGTCGATATCAATGACGATCAGGGCGTGATATCCGTTCTTGCCGGAATGTGCAATGTAATCATTGACCTCCCGGCGGATTCCTTTGTAGTTCCAGAGACCGGTCACGGCATCCTGGTCGGTTTCGGCGCTGTTCACCACGCTGTCGTGGAGCTCTGACATGACAAAATAAATGCGCACCAGCTTGTCATCCGCAAGCTCCGGAACCATCGTGCACCTGACGCCGAAATACTCACCGCTGCCGAGGTCCATCGGACATTCCAGGATGATGTTCTCCCGCTCGTTTTCAACGGCTTCCTCGACGCTCTTCATCCGGAACTCACGCAGGAACCGGTTCCTGTATTTCTCGGAACAGCAATCCGACAGTATATGAATGGTCTCTTCGTAGTTCTTGGGGATGTAGCCGCAGATATTTTTGATGCTGCCTTTTCTTTCGTGCAGCAGCTCGTTGTGAAGGTCAAATTCAAGCACATAGTCAGTCGCTTTATAGAGAACATCCCTGTCACGCTTCTGGTTTTCCGCCATGAGCTTCTTCTGGTACTCAATGGTGTCGATCAGGTCATTTCTGTCCATCGACAGATAGATGTCACGGGAATGGTCTTCGTGGACATCGCCGGAGTAGTTACGCACAGGCTGCTCCATGACATTTTTCTCGGAACGGCTGACATCACAGTATTCGGCAGCAAGCGCCTTGAAAACCCGCAGGACAGCGCTGAAGCACTCCATCATTTCATCGGAGAATGCTCCGCAGGCGCCGTTTCGGATCATCTCGACAGCCTGTTCGTGTGAGAAAGCAGCTTTATACGGGCGTTCACTGGTGAGGGCGTCATAGCAGTCGGCAATGGAGACGACCTGCGCCCAGATCGGGATCTGATCGCCGACCAGTCCGTCGGGATAGCCGAGACCGTCCCATTTCTCGTGGTGATAGCGGCAGATATCATAGCAGTAGCGGTAATACTCGTTATGCTCCACATTGTCCAGCAGTTCCAGGATCTCACAGCCCTTGGTGGTATGCTGCTTCATAATCCGGAACTCATCGTATGTCAGACGGCGGGGGCTCAGCAGGATGGAGTCAGGGATCGCAATCTTGCCGATGTCATGCAGAGAGGAGGCGGAGGTAATCAGCTCGATCTTCTCCTCGGTGAGATTATATTTCGGGTGACGGCGGGCAACCTCCCGCAGCAGCACCTCGGTGAATTTCCTGATGCGGTGGATATGCTTGCCGGATTCCACATCACGGTATTCAATGACCGTACTGAGAGTGTCCAGCATATCATTGTTGATGGAATTGATGATCCTCTGCTGATCCTTCATAAAACGGTTCTGTTCCAGGATCTTTTTGGTCTGGTCATCCACCAGTTTTTCCAGTTCCTTTTTATTTGTATACAGCTCTACCAGGTTGGCAACTCTCTTTTTGGCAATGTAGGGATTGACCGGAGAGGGCATTACATCACTGAACGGAATCAGGCAGTTCTGTCTGGTGATCTGTGCGTTCCGGCTCCCCAGAATGAGAATGATCGGGATCGTCTCAAAAATTTTGAGTGAGTTCAGCGTTTTGATCGACTCTGCCGGGATACGCCCTGCAATCTGTTCATGGATGAGGATGATGGAGATGGCATCATGCTGCTCGAGCAGGATACGATAGGCTTCTTCACTGCTTTCCGTCCGGATCAGCTCAAATTGTGACGCAAAAATACTGTACAGTATGGAATTGTTGATCTCGGTCTGGTCGGCGACAAGCATCTTTCTCATTTTGATACACTCCCTTGTTGAAGATATCCCGGGAACCATGTTTGTAACATGGTTCGATGATAGAACCCCTATTCTCGTTTATTATACACAAAAAATTTCGATTTGTACAGATATTTTAATATTTTTTTTGCATTTCGGCGGATTTTTCCGAATAATAATGGGCAATGACCAGGTCCGTCATCAGACCGTAGCTTTTCACGCCGCTATCCTGATGGTTGTTTTTCAGGTAGTTGTCATTGATGGCGGAGGCAGCTTCCGCTACCGGCGTCTGGAACTGCTGCCAATAGTGATAATCGTCAGAGAGGTCCGTCCACACCTCATCGGACAGGCAGGATGCATACTGGCGATAGAGCTCCCTGTCCGCCCCGAACAGGGATGAGGAGGCATAATGCAGCGCCGACAGATATCCCGAGTACATAAAGGCATCGTTGTCTGAATAGATACAAGCAAGGTACGCAATAAAGTTAGCATCCTGCTCCTTCATATATCCCCGGACATGAGCCAGCTCGTGACACATCGTAAACGGAATAAAGCAGTCGGGAGAATCAACGTTGACATTTGATTCAAAAGTGAAGGGAAAATAAACCCCCGTCAGGTTCAGATAGGACATCCCCCGGGAAAGGATCAGGGGCTTGGGAATGCTGTAACCGTCCGGAAAAAAGCCGTATTGACGGTGCAGGCGGTTCATGGCTTCGGCGGCAGCGCGGCGGGCGTCTGCCTTGTCAAGCACCATGACTCCCTCCTCGTTCTGCTCCAGACGGCTCCGGCATTCAGAGGCTTTGGTTCCCAGATAGACACAGACTTCATACAGTTCCCCGGCGGAAGTCGGCTTCACCTCCAGACCGCTCTGTTCGGCAAAGCTGCTGCAATAGTAATTCATCCCACAGTTGGTCACATAGAGGAAATATACCGCACAGGCCAGTGATACCAGACGCAGAAGTCCCTTTCCGGCTGTTTTCAGACGACGGTGTTTCGATTTGATGACCCTGACGATTACGAATATCAGATATCCCAGTACCGCAAAGGGCAGTACCATCAGCAGCAGTTCGGCTATCGACACCGGTACGACTCCTGTGACCTGGTTCCAGAAAATCGAGACGCCCCGATAAACCGTGTGATTGTAGAGATCGGCAAGTCCCGGTATCTTCCGGGCACACAGCCGCAGCAGCATTGCAAGCGGCAGCAGCATGATGAGCCAGAACCAGACGCTTCTGATCGTCGTCAGCAGGAGCTTCCTCATGCACCGCAGCACGTTCTTCCCTTTTTCCTTCATGCGCTTCACTTCCCTCTCATTGATCAGGATAATTCTATTTTATCACAGAAATCACCCGATTTCAATGCACCGGAGGACAGCGTGATGCAAAAATGTTGACAGTTCTTTTTCCAAAAAAAAATAATTGCAAAACCGCCTGCTGTTTAATATGATGTAATAAGAGTTTTACGTTTGCGGACATTTCGCAGAATCCTTGATGGTGGAGTGAGCACAATGAACATCGAACAGTTGGATGCGACAAGAATCCTGATCTCCCTCGGTGACCGGGAGCTGGAGAGCTATGATGTGACATTTGAGAATCTGAGTTTTTCGGAACTGCGGGGCAGAAAGCTGCTCCGGGAGATGCTGCGGCGGGCAGCCAATACTACGGGAATTGATCTGAAGGATAAGCACGTTGTTATTGAAGCACTGAAATACGAGCATGGCTGTCTGCTGCTGCTGACGATCACCGATCGTGTCAAAAAACGCCGGACATACCGTATCAAGTATCAGAACGATGCGTATCTGTTTCTTTTCGGGGATGCCGGCAGTCTGCTTGACTGTATCCGGGCATTGTACTGCATGAACGGCAGGCATTTCTCAAGCTCTGTCTATTACTATCATCAGAAGTATTATCTCGTACTGTATGGGACGGCTTCCGTCGGATCCCGTTACCTGCATACGATCGGCGAGTTCTGCATTTCCCGTAAACGCGGCAAAGCCTTTAACGCTTCTCTGATGGAACACGCCCGTGTGATCTCCCTGAAACGTGCCGTGGAAACGATCGGCAGTCAGTTATAAAAAAAGCCGTCCTGCGGCAACAGGACGGTTATTTTTCGGAATCGTGAGGTTTTTTCGGTCTGAAAATCCACACGCCGTTGTGATAGAGGAACATCAGCACTGCCATGGAACAGATTACAATATACCCGATAATGCTGTAAAGATCGGGCAGCTCACCGAAGAAGATGAAGCCCAGCATGGTCGCAAAAATAATCTGCGAATAATCATAGACCGAGATCTCTCTGGCAGGAGAACGGCAGTAGGCAGCGGTGATGCTGAATTGTCCGCCGGAAGCTGCCAGGCCTGCACCGAGCAGCATCAGCACCTGCTGCCAGGTCATGGGATGGAAATCAAAAATCAGGAACGGCAGCATGGACAGGCAGGAAAAGGCGGAAAAGAAAAAGACAATCAAGGAACCGTTTTCCTTGCGCGTGCCCAGTACCCGAACCATGGTGTAGGCAAAACCCGCACTCATCCCTCCCACCAGACCAATGGCGGAGGGCAGCAGATCTACATTGGCAAAGGATGGCTTGATGACAAACAACGCGCCGACAAATGCAATGAATACCGCAGCCCCCTGAAAGAATGTCAGCCGCTCCTTCAGGATAAAGAATGAAAACAGGATCACAAAGAAGGGAGACATCTTGTTCAGGATGGATGCATCCGACAGAGGGATGTGGTCGATGGCATAGAAATTGCAGACAATGCCGAAGGTACCGATCGCAGAGCGCAGCAGCAGGTATTTCAGATTGCCCTTCTTCCAGCGAAAGCCGGCGTGTTGCCGGAGCAGCACCGCCGCCGCAAAAAACATAGCCACAAAGTTGCGGAAAAAGCTCTTCTGGAAGGCCGGAAGGTCCCCTGAAAGCCTCACAAACAGGTTCATAAAGGCAAAACAAAAGGCTGACAGGATAATATAAAAGATTGCTTTGTTTTTTTCGGAAACTTTCATTTTCTCACTCCCGGATCATCAGAACAGGAAGGAAATATTGGCATCGGCGGACAGGTTGTCGAGGGAATACAGGATCAGGATACCCTCAGCGTGCTCCTGTTCGGCAAGAGTAGATATATCTTTCTTGTAATAACGCAGATCGACCATGATGATCTCACTATAATTCTGTGATAAGAACGGAATGATGGAGTTTGCGTAGGAATCCTTCACCACTATCAGCTTTCCGCCCTGCGCATCCGTGTTTTTGATTCTCGTCAGGCTGTGGTTTCCGTCGAGATAGGCCGGATATTTGTCGTCGTTCTCAAAGTGCTCGCGGAAATAATAGCTGTCGTGCTCCTTGACATCCTCACCGTCGCTGATGGTGACGGATACGGCGCCCGCAGATTGTGAACGGTTGTTCCAGAGCTCAAGGTGATCGGGAGCGACCCACCACAGCGCACTCTTGGAATAGGAGGTCCCATAGAAGCCCTCAACGGATTCTTTCCCAAACTCACCTTCTGCAACGGGCGTAAAGCCCATGGTCTGTCCCAGCAGCCGATAACATTCATAGGCGCCCAGAGCTGTCCAGTGGTGGTCCGTCTTATAGTAGAGCTGTTCGTTTGCCGCTTTTTCGGAAAATGTTTCCTTGACGTCTACAAAGCGCACATTCTCCCCCAGTCCCTCACGAAAGCTGTCGATCAGCTGACCGTCACGGTACACTTCATGGTTCAGGGGCAGCTTGTCCTGATTGATATAACCGGACGAGGGGACTAACGTCATGTAGACCGGAATATCCACGCTGTCGGCAAATTCCTTGATGTAGCCGGCATTCTGTGCAATCAGCTCTGTTTCTTTGGTTGGCTTCGGGAACAGATAGCCGTCCTTGCCGAGGTAAATTCCCTTCTTCCCGTTGCGTCCGGTGACAAGCTCATAGTCGGAACTGAGTCCGACGAAGAAATTGCGCATGGGCGTATGATCGGAAAGGTAGGTATCCAGCTCTTTCTGAAACGAACCGTTGAGGAGCGTCTCGCCGGTAAGCTCCGGAAAATCCGCCAGCACCTTTTTCTCCTGCGGCGAATAATGCTCCTTGGGCAGGACAAGCCATAAGATCATAAAGGTGAAGATAAACCCGCAGAAGATGATAGCAGGAAGGTATTGAAAGATGTTTTTGATTTTCATACTTACTCCTTTCAGACTGTCTGACGTCTGCGGTATCAGAATTTAAAGTACAGGAAGGGATTGTACGAGCTGCTGACCAGTGAAGAGGTGCACAGCAGCAGGGCACCCACACAGGCGCTGTTGTCCAGGACATACAGGACAGGCTTGCTCCTGATCTTGTGATAGATCGTTGTGAACAGCGGTGTGGAGACCACGGCGGCAAGCAGCAGCAGGGGCAGATAGGACAGGACCGTTGCCTGAACATCCGCTGACATCATAAAGCCCTCCGAACCGAACAGTCTGCCGATGAAAGCCCCCATCTCCCCCATGTCCTCGAAATAGAACAGTACCCAGCCGAACACCACCAGGATCATGGCATAGAGGTGGGAAATGATGGCAGGCGCTTTTTTCAGGAGCTTGAGCAGGAAGGATTTCTCGATGACCAGCAGGATACCGAAGTAGACGCCCCACAGAATGAAGTTCCAGCTGGCGCCGTGCCACAGGCCTGTGAGGAACCAGACGACACCGATATTGATGATCTGCCGTCCGAGACCTTTCCGGTTGCCGCCCAGCGGGATGTAGACATACTCTCTGAACCAGGTGCCCAGCGAGATGTGCCACCGCCGCCAAAATTCGGTGATGCTCTTCGAGATGTAGGGATAATCGAAGTTTTTCATAAACTCAAAGCCGAACATCTTGCCCAGACCGATGGCCATATCCGAATAGCCGCTGAAATCGAAATAGATCTGTAACGTATAGGCAAGGATGCCCGCCCAGGCACCCAGGGCACCGCCGTCGGCACCGCTTGTACGGGTGGCATCCCAGAGATTGCCCATCTCATTGGCGAGAAGAACCTTCTTGGAAAGACCGACCAGGAACAGCTTCACACCGTCGGTGAACTGCTGCAGATTTTCATGGCGGTGCATCATCTGCTCAGCAACATCCTCATAGCGGACGATCGGTCCGGCGATCAGCTGCGGGAACAGCGATACATAGGTACCAAAGGTAATGATGTTTTTCTGCACCTTGACCGTATTGCGGTAGACATCAATGGTATAGGACATGGTCTGGAAGGTGTAGAAAGAGATGCCGATCGGCAGTGAGACCTGCAGGATCGGGAGATTCAGGAATGGCAGCACAAAGTTGAGTGTCTCGCCGATAAAACCGACGTATTTGAAGAAGCCCAGCAGTCCCAGGTTCAGGACAATGGCTGTGATAAAGATAAACTTTGCCACACCCTTTCGCTGCCGCCTGGCGCCTAACAGTACGCCTGCTGTATAGTTTATCAAAATAGACACTAACATCAATAG